>NZ_ASRV01000106.1 GCF_000401215.1 Clostridium sartagoforme AAU1
AGTAAGTATTACTACTTAAGTTTATTTTATATAAATTATACTTATTTTTANAGCTAATAAATCATTACTATTTTAATTAATATAAATAGTTTTACTTATAATCATAGAATATTGATATCCTATAATTATATATCTTATTTAACTCTTCTCTTATAAAATTTCCCAATTTGCTATTTGTTAATTCATAAATATATATTAAATTTGTTATATAAATTATTTATCTAGCAAACTTACTTATCTACTTTCATTTTTAAAGTTTTAATTTTTATTATAACTTAACATTTATCTATTAAAAAATACTTAAATCTAACTCTTCTGATAAATCTTTAATTATATGTAATCCTGATAAGCTATTTCCTTTCTCATCTAATGATGGTCCATATATTCCTATTCCATATCTCCTAGGAACAGTAGCTAAAATGCCTCCACCTACTCCTGATTTTGCTGGTATCCCAACATGAACTGCAAATTCTCCCGATGCATCATACATTCCACAGGTAACCATAATAGTTTTGACAATTCTACATACCTCTCTAGACATTATTCTTTCATTACTCCAAGGGATAACACCATCATTTGCAATCACAGATCCGAATCTAGCCAAATCTCTTGCACTTACTTCTATAGAGCACTGCTTAAAATATAAATCTAATATTTCCTCTACATCTCCATCTAATATTTTAGTACTTTTCATAAAATATGCCAAAGCTCTATTTCTATCTCCTGTTTCTTTTTCTGATAAATATACTCTTTTATTTATTGATATACTATCATTTTTAGTAACTATTTTTATAAAATTTAATATTTTATTAAGTTTTTCATTTATATCTTTTCCATTTATTAAAGATGTTGTTACTATTGCACCAGCATTAATCATAGGATTATAAGGTCTTCCCGAATCCCTTACCTCTAAATTTACTATAGAATTAAACCCCATTCCTGTAGGCTCAACATTAACTTTTTAAATACATTATATCTCCCATTATCTTTAAGAGCTAAAATTAATGTTACGACTTTTGATATACTTTGAATAGTAAATCTTTTATCGCACTCTCCAGCATAAAACTCTTTTCCGTTTAAATCTACTAGACATATCCCTAAGTCATTTGGGTTAGCCTCTAATAAAGCTGGTATATATGATGCAAGTTTTCCATTGCTTCCATACTCCCTATTTTTATCAACTAATGTATTTAACAAATTAAACATATATATCACCTCTTTATGTCCTTCATTTATGAAAATCTCTTTATATCTAAGTATTTATATTATATATATGTTTTAATTAATAATCTACATAATTATTACTCATAAGGTAATTTGAAGTATAAAAATTTTAACTAGACTATCTTACTATATTATGGCAAAATAAGTGATATAACTTAGAAAATAGAGGTGATTTCATGGATATGAAGAATATGTTAAAGAAATATGCTACCCTTGCTGTTAAAAAGGGAGTTAATCTACAAAAAGATCAAGTTTTGCTTGTTAATTCTCCAATAGAATGTGTAGATTTTTCAAGAGCTATAGCTGAAGTTGCTTACAAGGAAGGGGCAAAAGAAGTTGTGGTTCACTATAGTGATCAAAGTTTACAAAAACTTAAACTTGAATATGCATCTATGGATACGCTAAAAGAAACACCAAACTGGATAGCTGAATCATATAATTCTTATGCTAAACAAGGTTGTGCAGTTATTTCAATTTCTGCTTCAGACCCAGATGCATACAAAAATATTCCAATGGATAAAATAGCTGCTTTCCAAAAAAGCCGTCAATTAGCTCTAAAGGAATACTACGATTATTCAATGTCAAATAAAATTCGTTGGACAGTAGTTTCTGTTCCTACTGAAGCCTGGGCATTAAAAGTATTTAAAAATTCTAACTCAGAAGAAGCTGTATCTAAACTTTGGGATGTTATATTTAATGTAGTTAGATTGAATAGTGATGATCCTATTGAAGCTTGGAATGAGCATAACAATAATATTAGTAAGAATTTAAACTTTTTAAATTCTAATAAATTAAAAAAACTTCATTATAAAAACTCTATAGGTACTGATTTAACTATAGAATTACCTGAAGATCATATTTGGCTTGGTGGTTCAGAAAAATGTGCTGCTGGAATAGAATTTAATGCTAATATGCCAACTGAAGAAGTTTATACATTACCTAAAAAAACTGGTATTAACGGTACTGTAGTCTCATCAAAACCTTTAAGTTATGGTGGAAATTTAATAGATGATTTTTCTTTAACTTTTAAAGATGGAAAAGTCATAGATTTTACTGCTAAAGAAGGGTTTGAGACATTAAAAAATTATTAGATAGTGATGATGGAGCTAAATATTTAGGTGAGGTGGCATTAGTTCCTTATGATTCACCTATTTCAAATTCTAATTTAATTTTTTATAATACTTTATTTGATGAAAATGCTGCTTGTCATTTAGCTTTCGGAAAAGCTTATCCAACTTGTATAATTAATGGAGAAAATTTAAGTGATGAAGAGTTATCAAAAAAAGGGGCCAATGATTCTATAATTCATGTTGATTTTATGATAGGAACTAAAGATTTAGATATTACTGGATATACTGAAGATAATACAGAAATTAAAATATTTACTTCTGGAAATTGGGCTTTTTAATTTCTTTAATATATAAAAGTCTTCAATCATATATTTATATTGTTAATATAAATTTACATATTTATTTCAAAGTGATTAATATTACTTTTATATGTAAATAATGTAGATAATTTATATACTATATATGAAAGGGGTTTTTTTATGAGATTAAAGGAGGATAAAATGGTTAAGGTTTTAATATTAGGTGGAAGTGGCTTTGTTTCTCAGGCCCTTGCTAAATACCTAATTAAGCGTGGCTATGAAACTGATATTCTAACTAGGGGAATAAAAGAAGTTAATTATTTAGGCTTTAGAAATCATATAATTTGCGATAGAAAAGATAAGAAGTCCTTAAAGTCTTCTTTAAAAAATAAAAATTATGATGTGATTTTTGATATATCTGCTTATTCTAAGGATGATGTAGAAATATTATTTTCATGTATAAATCCATCTTCATTGAAGCGCTATATATTTTGTTCATCCGCTGCAGTATATATCCCTACTAATAGAAATATTAAAGAAGATGCTGATAAAGGTGAAAATTCTACTTGGGGTATATATGGATATAATAAACTTCAAGCTGAATCTTATATAAATGAATTAATATTAAAGGAAGATTTACATGCAACAATTTTCAGACCTACTTATATTTATGGGGAAGGAAATGATTTATATAGGGAATGTTACTTCTTTGATAAATTAGAAAATGAAGATATAATACTAGTTCCAGATGATGATGTAAAAGTTCAATTTATCCATATACAAGATTTAGTTAAGGCTTTTGAATGTGCTATCTATAACGATAATGACAGAAGAGCTTATAATTTAACTAGTCCAAATTTATACTCTTTTGAAGAAATTATAAATCTTTGTGCCTGTATCTTAAATAAGAAGGCTAATATAAAAAAAGTTCCTATTTCTAATTTAGATGTTAGAAGCTATTTCCCTTTTAGAAATACCAACTTTAATCTAAATATAAAGGATTTAAGGGAAAATGGATTTCATTTACCTGTTATATATCTAAAAGAAGGATTAGAAATGTCCTATAAATGGTATAGTGATGAACGACCGATTTATAGAGATTATAAGCTTGTAAAAGCATTATAAATCACAAAAAGTTTCAGCCTATAATGACTGAAACTTTTTTGTAATTACTTTATAGAATCATTGCTTTCTTTATATCTTCTTTTTATTTCAAGTTCTAAAGCTTCTCTTATTCCCTCAAGTTTATTTTTCATTTTTTTCTTTGCAGTAATTTTCTCAAATAATAATGTTAATGATGAAGAAAAAGCATATATTTCCTGACTTTCACTTAATGATATTTCTGTAGAACTTGAATCTATTCCCTTAAACTCATACCTAGAAACATACTTATCTTTATTAATTGTATTTGTAACTTCATATAAATTATCTTTTTCAAAGCCTGTTATAGTAGTTACCATTTCAATTTTTTGCTTTCCTACTGTTTTTACTACTTTTTTATAGCTAACTTCTGTTGGATTTTTGTCATTAAATTTAGGTATTTGTTGTTTATTTAAATCTATAAATACCTTAAAGACCTTTTCTATTGGATAATTTATTATAATATTTCCTTTATAAATACTCATATCAAATCCCCCACTTTCTTATAATAATATTATTACATCTTTTCTAATAAATTTCTATAATAAATTAAATGATTACACAACTTGTCTATACCAATTTAAATTCACTTCTATTAAACTAAAAACCCTCTGTTAAAACAGAAGGTTTCCAATAATATTATATGATTTATTAATTATCTTCACTTCTTGGCTTATTTTTGCCAAGTTTTCTAGATTCTTTTGAATAACCTACTTCATCAGCAGTTTCCATTTGCATTTTTTTCAATTCTGACTTAGTTTTTTGACCTGATTTTTTATTATTTTTTGAATTTTTATTATTCTTATGTGCCATATAAAACACCTCCTCATGATAGTTTGAAATTATTAAGGTGTTTTTATTCTAATGACAAGTAATTAAATTTTATTTATCTTCGTATATTATATTATCACAATTTATATTAGCTTTTTCTATATCAGATTCTGATTTTATTGTCCATCCTAAAATAGGCACATTTCTATTACGTTGAACTTTAACTATAGATTTTGGCAAACAATCAATTTCATATGATATAAATGCTGGCTTACTTTCAAAATTTAACAACAAATTTTTCAATAAAAATTTCTTATACCAAACTAAATCGGAGTCTTCAAAGGATCCTGAAAGTTGTCCCCTAGCTATTTCTGGGGCATTTTTCTTAAACCAAGATAATACAAATGGATTAAATGCCTGAACAGCCATATCTCCTTTATAAGTTTTTATAATATTATATATTTCACTTTCAAGTACTCCTACTTTATCTTCATTTTTCACCTCTATAAGTACTGGTACTTTCCCATCAACAAGTTCTAACACTTCTTTTAATGTTGGTATATACTCTTTTGTATTTAAAAGTTTTAAGTCTAGAATATCAATATAATTTAATTCATTTACATCCTTATTTGCGCCCGTCATTCTTTCCAAATTATAATCGTGGAATACTACTACTTCATTATCTTTACTTAATTGTACGTCCAATTCAATTGCAACATTATTTTCTATAGATTTCTTAAATGCCTTTAATGAATTTTCTGGTATATCCTCATTATTATACAATCCCCTATGGGATATTTTATATTTTTATCCAGTCTAAACTTCCATCTTCTATTGGAGTTGCTTTTGTTAATATAAAGATTCCCATGCTAAACAATAAAACCACTCCTAAAATAATTAATAAAATTATAATTGCTTTCTTCTTCATAAATATTCTCCTAACTCAAATTTGAACCATTAATTCCCATAATAATAATTATACCATTTTCTTGTATAAAAAAAGTAGCTATCTAAAATATTATACTTTAGATAGCCTTTATTAACTTCAAATAATTTATTGTAATTTATATAAATTTTCTAATCTCACTCTTATAGATTTTATAAATTCATCTGAATTATTTACTTTTATGTTCTCTAAATTTGAAAGGATAGCTAAATCCTTTGTCATACATCCATCATCTATTGTTTGTATTGATGCTTTCTCTAAATTATCAGCAAACTTAATCAATTCCTCTATATTATCTAGCTCGCCTCTTTTTCTTAAAGCACCTGACCAAGCAAATATTGTTGCTATTGAATTAGTTGATGTTTCTTTTCCTTCTAAATGATTATAATAATGCCTTTGAACAGTTCCATGAGCTGCTTCATATTCGTAATCCCCATCTGGAGAAACTAATACTGAAGTCATCATCGCAAGAGATCCAAAAGCTGTTGCTACCATATCACTCATCACATCACCATCATAATTTTTACATGCCCATATATACCCTCCATTTGATTTTATTACTCTTGCTATAGCATCATCAATCAACGTATAGAAGTATTCTATGTTCATTTCATTAAATTTACTCTTATATTCCTTTTCAAAGATATCCTGAAAAATGTCTTTAAACGTATGGTCATATTTTTTAGAAATAGTATCTTTTGATGCAAACCATAAATCTTGTTTTGAATCAATTGCAAAATTAAAACAACTTCTAGCAAAACTTTCTATAGATTTATTTAAATTATGCATACCTAGTATTACTCCATCACCATCAAAGTCATGAATAAGTTCCTTCTTTTCTTCCCCAAATTCATTAGTAAATACCAATTCAGCCTTTCCTTTGCCTTCAATCTTCATTTCAACATCTCTATATACATCACCATATGCATGTCTTGCTATAGTTATTGGTTTTTCCCATGTTCTTACATAAGGTTTAATAGAATCCACTATTATTGGTGCTCTAAAAACTGTACCATCTAAAATTGCTCTTATAGTCCCATTTGGACTTTTCCACATTTCTTTTAAATTATACTCTTTAACTCTTTCTGCATTTGGTGTAATTGTAGCACACTTTACACCTACACCATATTTTTTTATTGCTTCTGCTGCTTGTACTGTAACTTCATCATTAGTTTCATTTCTATACTCTAATCCTAAATCATAGTATTCTGTTTTTAAATCAATAAATGGATTTAACAATTCATCCTTTATCATGCCCCATAAGATTCTTGTCATTTCATCTCCATCCATCTCAACTAATGGTGTTTTCATCTTTATTTTATCCATGTTTAGCCCCCCATTGTATAAATTTTTAATAAGATAATTATACATTACAAACTAGCTTTTTACAATTACGTTTTATTTAGCCTCTAATTACATACTAAAAAAAACTCCTACTTATAATAATTTATTACTTTCATCGTTATAAGCAGGAGTTCATTATATTCAGTTTACACAAATTTACTTATGGTGTTGTATTGAAGTAAGATTTCACTATTATAATTTTGTAGATATTCATTCCTAATTACTTTTTATTCTACTATATTATAAACTTCTAAATTATTTGTTCCGTTATAATGTTCATCCTCTACAATTGATCTTATATAAAATGTTTTCCCATTATTTGCCCAACCTTCAAATATTTTATGATGTCTTTCCTCTGTATTAGTAACTATATTGGTGATATTTGTAACTTCTAACTTATCATTGATATTTGCAATACTTAAAGTATTATTCCGTTTTTCATCTTTTTCTAACGCAGGTTTCAAACTGCTTATGATAACTTTATCTTTATTTTCACTTATATGAAATTCGAAGAATGTACCACTATCTACATCTACAATTTTTGTAAGTTTTTTGTTATCTATATCATAATTCCAAATTCCATTTTTACCTTCTGCAAAGCCTGAAAATAATATTCTACCATTTTCATAAAGCATTTCTCCTCTAGTATCAATTTCAATACCATCATCATCTGACAATATTTTAGTGAACTTATTATTCTTAATATATCCTATAGTATTTTTTGTATCATGCTCTTGAGTTGGATCGAAATCATCTGAATAGTATCCTTCTACATACTGATAGTTAACATAAATTCTCTCTCCATCTACTCCTAATACTTCTCTTAATCCCCCATCTTTATCATTATGTCTTAATTCCTTTGGAATAACATAATATTTTTCGTTTGGGATATCTATTAAAGCAAATTTTTGTTCTTTCTCACCTCCCACTAATACTACATCTATAGTACCATTTCTGTAAGAATCATGAACATCATAAAGTAGATTGCCTTGTTCTTCAACTAACTTAGTATATACAGCTAATTCTTCTAATTCGCCATCCTTATTAATAGCATATACTTTATTATCCCTTTTTATCTTATTTGAATAAATTCCATTATGAGAATTAGCGGAATATGATTCCCCTTCAAGATTTTTATAAGTCCAATTAACTTTATTATCGCTGTCTAACTTACCAATGCTTACTTCTCTAATAACATCATTTTCATTCTGATAAATAAGTTGAATAATATTTTCCTTTATATAAGCCATTCTATAAATAGCTCCAGTATCCGGAAGTTCTATTTCTGCAACCTTTTTAATTTGAAAATCTTCATTTTTCTTGTCTTTTGTATTCTCATCAATAATAATCTTTTCTGTTCCTAATACTACATTTTCACTACTATCCTTCGAACATCCTATTGGTATCATTATCATTACTATGACAAGTAATAATACTAAATATTTTGTTTTCATATTAATTCCTCCAATCACTATATATACTCATTATAATAATTAGTTATTATTGGAATAATATTAAGATGTTTCTAAAGTGTTAAAATGTGTAAATTTTACGGTAAATTTAGATCTATTTCCATCTACATCTACTTCTATTGTTGCATTATGCGATTCTGCTATATTTTTGCAAATATATAAGCCTAATCCATGAGAATTTTTCTTGTTTTTCCTACTATCATCAACTTTAACAAATGGTTCAAATATTCTTTCCTTCTTCTCGATTGGAATAACCTTTCCTTCTGATAAAACTGAAAAAATCGTATGTTCATTAATATTTTTCAATTCAATAATTATTTTACTATTATCATTTGAATACTTTATTGCATTTTCTACTAAGTTATTTACTAATATATATAAATATTGTTTATTGCCCTTTATACTAATATCATTTGTTTGATTAATTATTTCTAATGACTTTTCCTTTACACTTATTAAATTAGTTTGTATTATATCATTTAAAATAAATTTTAAATTAACATTTTCAAAGGAGTAATCCTCTAAGTCACTTATTTGCTTTGAAATCTCTAAAAGTGTACCTACTAACTCATTCATTCTATTAGCCTCAAAAACAATTCTTTTTATAGCTATAGCCTTAAATTCCTCATCTTGAAAATTATCTTCACTTAATATTTGTGCATATCCTGAAATACTAGTAATTGGTGATTTTAACTCATGAGTTATATTTCTAAATATATTTTTTTCTTGCTCATCCTTCTTTTTTAACTTTTCACTCATTGAATTAAATGAGTCAACCAGAACTCCTACCTCGTCATTTGAAGTAATATCAATTTTGGAAGGATAACTACCTTTTCCTACTTCTGAAACTTTATTCTTAAGAAGTATTAAAGGATTAACTATCTTTGATGATAAAAAATATATCGAAATTAGTATAATTAAGAAAAGCCCAGCAAATATATAATTAACTAATTCATTTATGTTTTGATTTCTTATATACTCCTTTTCGTAGTTATTGGCTAACATCATAACCCCTATAGCTTGTTTATCCTTACCATATATTAAGTAACTTACTTTTCCAATAATACCATTAGACCTTCTTTCAATATCTATAATAGCCTTATTATCTTTAACTATCTTCAAGGTTTCTTCTGATATTCCATATACATTTAAGTCTAATTCGCTTTCATTAACTGTTCCTTTTAATAATAAGTTACCATCTAGGTCATATAATGCTCCTTGGCAATAAACTCTGTTTAAAATAAAGTTAATTACACTATTATTTAAATCACTTACTGTCATTTCATTTTTATAAATATTATTTATGGCTAAATAATCATTTAAACTGCTAAATGAAACCTCATAATTTTTCTCCATATCATTTGTGATATACTCTTTAAAATTTCTATAGAAAAATTTATTTAATATTATATTGGAGATAAATATTAATACAATAAAAATTACAGATAATACTATTCCATATTTACGCCTTATTGTTAGCATCACTTTCTTTCAACATATAACCCACTCCAAAAACTGTTTCTATGTTAATCTCCTTTTTTAACTTTTGTCGTAATCTTGTTATATGTACATCTATAGTTCTTGTATCTCCAATAAAATCATATCCCCAAACTAAATTTAATAACTCATCTCTTGAATAAACTCTATTTTTATTTTTGACTAAAAATAATAAAAGATCAAATTCCTTTGGTTTAAGTTTTATTTCTTCGCCATTACATTTTACAATTCTACTCTGTTCAGAAATACTAATATTTCCACTAGAAACATTTTCTTTATTCTTTTGATTTGTAATTTCTTTTTTTCTTCTTAAAGCCACTCTAATTCTTGTTATTACTTCTCTAATATCAAAAGGTTTCGTAATATAATCATCAGCGCCTAATTCAAGACCAAGAATCTTATCTGTAATATCAATTCGTGCTGTAATCATAATTATAGGTATTTTATAATTTGTAATTTCTTTACAAATAGAAAATCCATCTATATCACCTAGCATAATATCTAATAATATTAAATTTGGTTTAAATGTTTGTATATCATCTTCTACTCTTAATCCATTATCATTTATTTTAACTTTATATCCTTCTCTAGTTAATGAAAATCTTAATATCTGACTTATATCTTCATCATCTTCAATTATTAATATATTTTCTCTCAAAGTATCACCTCTTTTATTAACATTATATATTCTTTTCTAATTTTTTACTAGTTTTCTAATTTTCACAATACTTTTAAGAGAATTTCAATCTTTAATTTTTAATTATTTTGAATTGAAAGTTCAACAATAACAATTTTATCTTTATATTCTTGTATAGTTTATACTATGTTATATCTGAAAAGGTAATAAAAAAATTGATATCAGAATTATAGCAAACATTATCTGCAAGAATCCTACTAGTGCCCCATATAATATTGCTTTGGGCCCTTGTTTCATTAAATCTTTTATCTTGACCCTCATTCCTATTCCTGCCAGTGCTATAACTTCAAAATTACCGCTAATCCATTTAAACATAGATGATATAAATTGAGGCACAACCCCTACAGTATATAATATACAAATTATAAAAAAGCCATTAATAAACCAAGGAACATTTAGTTTTCTTTTTTTTATATGTTTTTCCTTGATATTTTCTTCTCTAATAATTTCATTATTTAGTTTTTCTTCCAAAAATTCATCTCTAGAGAAGTCTATTTTTTCATAAAACAATACTACAACTACTAATAATATAATCCTTATTATTTTAAATACTGTTGATAATTTTACTACATCATCTGAAATAAATTTTGCTGAGCCTATTACTTGTCCAACTGATTGTAAGATACCACCAATCATTGCTGATGTCTGAAATATTTCATTCTTATATAAATTTGCGGTTATTAAAGGTAATAAAATCATTAAGACAGTACCTACAATATTTACTATTGTTATAGATATTACCTTATCAGAATTCTTAGCCTTAATAACTGCAGATGTTGCACCTATTGCAGATGAACCACAAACTGCATTTCCTGATGCCATAAGTAAACAATATTTTCTATTGAATTTTAGTTTCCTACCTATCCAATATGTTATTGTAATTGTTAAAATCATTTGTAAGATAATAAATATAAGTCCATTGAATCCAAGCTGTAATATTTCATTCAAATTCAAATTAGCTCCCATAAGAACTATAGAGTAATTTAAAAGATCCTTTTCTGCAAACTTAGTACCATTTTCATATTTATTTTCTTTAAATATAGTGTTTCCTAACACTATTCCTATAAATATAGCAAAGCTTGCTGCTCCTATTGTTGAAAATTTCCACCTAATATTTTTGAAATAGCACTTATAATTAAACAAACTAATAATCCAGGTATTATACTTATAACTTTCTTCATAATATATTCACCTCAAAATCCATATAACTATTATTATGAATCCTATTATAGATAACTTTTTTTGAAAGGTGAAATATCATTATTTTATAATAACAATAGGTTTTTACTTATATATATTTTTTATCTTTAGTATAATTTACAAATAAATTCATGTTTTTTGAAATAAATTTATCCTTATGTATTATTAAATATAAATCTCTTTCAATTTTTCCTTCTTTTATTCTAAAACTAAATAATTTTCCTAAATTAATTTTATCCTCTATAACTCTATATGAAACGCATCCCACACCTAAATTTGCCTCAACAGTTCTTTTTATTGCTTCTGTATTTCCTAATTCTAAAAAGGTATTAAATTTTATTTTATTCTTTTTCAGAAAACCTTCTGTATGTTCTCTTGTCCCACTTCCCCCTTCTCTCATAATTAATCTTTGTTCCTCTAGTACTATTCCTGGAACTATTTCAAAATTTCTTAAGTTGTTTTTATCTCCACATATAAATACTAACTCATCTTTCCATACAACTTCTTTTATTATTTCATTACAATAAATTTCTCCTTCAACAAATGCAAAATCTATTTTATTTTCAAGAATCAATTTCTCAATATTTTTTGTATTTTCAATTATTAGAGATATTTCAATATCTTTAAACTCACTAGAAAAGTCTTTAATTATTTCTGGAAGTATATATATTCCTATAGTGGTACTTGCACCTATACTAATTTTACCTTTTCTACTATATGTGAATTCTCTTAAGTTTTTAACACCTTCATCATATAAATTCAAAATTCTTCTTGTATAATTTAAAAAAGTTTGTCCCTCATGAGTTAAATATAGCTTTTTCCCTATTCTATCAAACAGCTTTACACCTAGCTCTGCTTCTAACTCATTTATACTTTGACTAATTGAAGGTTGGCTTATATACATTTCTTTTGCTACTTTTGTCATATTTAAATATCTAGCAGTTTCATAGAATATCTTAAGCTTTCTAAAGTTCACAATATCCCCCCCTTGTTTTAAATAGAAGAACTCAGCAATTGCTGAGTTCTAAAATAACTATTTACTTATATCTTCATATTCTACATCTATTACTTCATTAGAAGAATCATCAATCTTAGTTGAATTTTCATCACTAAAATTAGAGTCAAATTCTGAAGTATAATTAGTATTGTTTGAGTTTCTACCAATTTTACCTGAAAAATATTTGCTTATTTTTAATATAACATAAAGAACTACTATAATAGGTAAAATCCATATCAAAAGTTGAATAGCTACAGATGCAACTAATCCAATTATTAAAAAACTACCTATTATGTATAACCCTGTTTTTAATCCACTATTCATAATAAACTACCTCTTTATTTCATATTGTTATTTTCCACTACTATGAATATATTATACCACAGTAATAAAGTCTTTTCAATAAGAGATAACCAATATTTCTTTAAAAGGTTTGTTATACCTTATAGTTTTTTGTTATATAGATTTATTTTTTTTTGCAACTTTTGGTAAAATAGCTCCTAATCCCAATAAAACTAAAATTGTTAATACAGTAAGAGAGATTTGGAACCACCAAGCACTTGAATATGTTTCTACTCCTTTTGGGAACATCCCCATTATACAAGCAAATGCTGTAAAGAAGAAACACCAAATTCCAAATCCCAATGCTATACTCTTGTTTTTTACAAACTTGTACTCTGAATTAAACTTGTCTGAAAGTTTTTTAAGCATTATAAACGCTAAGAATACCCATAAATATCTTAATGGCATTACTACTGAGTTAAGCTTTAATAACCAATCAAATAAAGCATTCATATCTCCGATTCCTAAAGCTGGAACCATAATTAATATACCAACTAAAATAGCTGTCATAAGATATCCATTTATAGGAGCTCCGTATTTATTAGTTTTAGTTAATTTTTTTGGTATATAATTTTTATCAGCATCTCCAATTAAAACTTTAAGAGGAGCATCTATTGAAAATACTAATGCTGATATTTGTGCAAGCATATTAGCTATTGCATACACTATTAAGAATGTATTTCCTAATCCATAATATTCACCTAACATTTTAAATGCATAATATTGACCATTCATCATTAGATCTTTTGGAATATTATTTGCATCAAACATCATTGCCATAGCCATTGAGCCAAGTAAAGCTGAGACAGCAACCATAGCTGCTAAAATTATCATACCCCTTGGAAACTCCTTGCTTGGCTTATTCATATTATTTACATATGGAGAAATTTTTTCAGCTCCTCCAACTGCAAAAACTAACATTGATAATGTTGTAAAATATGTGAAGTCAAATTTAGGTATAAGTGATTGTATTGTTATATTGGTAGTAGCTATCTCTACTCCTCTTATAGCAGGTGCTGCTACCATTAATAAGATATATAACATAGACATTACAAATACAGAAGTACCTGCTATAGTCCCGATTTTCTTTAAAGATGTAACCCCTCTAGATGCTACCCATAAGAATACTAAAAATACAACTAGTGTTAAACTTTGTGCTACAAGTGTATTCATATTATTTATAAAAGTTCCATCTTGTTTTACAGCCCATCCAAGAGCTATTAAAACTGCCTGTGGCTTTTGAGCTAAATAAGGTACATGTACTACCCAATAAGTCCAGCCTGCAAAATATGCTAAAGTTGGACCCATGGTTTCTCTAATCCATGTACTTACTCCTCCTTTTCCATCTTTAAAAGTTGATCCAAGTTCCCCTACCATCAAAGCATATGGAACGAAATATAAACCAATTATTAATATCCATGATACAACTACAGTTAATCCTTGATTTGCAAAATTATTTACTACATTTCCAAATCCCCAAACTGATACAAAAGCCATTAATGCCAGATTGTACCACCTAATTTTTTTAGCGTCTTCTCCCATAACGCGCCTCCTTAAAATATTAAGTATTAAATCATTAATCCATAATTATTTTACCAACACCAGTATCTTCCGACAATAATAAATATTTTTTTCATTTACATATTTTTATTATATTAACATTTTTTAATCTTTTATTGATAATATTAATTTTTTATTATTTTTTCATAATATATTATTATAATTCCCTAAAAACTCTTATCATATTATAAAATGTATAAATTAGAATCACTATTTTGAAAACAATAAAAACTATAAAGTTTTATTTCTTTATAGTTTTTATAAAGCTATTTTATTATTTATATCATAAACTTCAAGACAAATACTGCTCCTACTACTATAGTTGGAATAGTTAGTTCTTTATATTTTCCTGTAAATAACTTAAGTATTATATATGATAAAACTCCAAATACCATTCCATCTGAAATACTATAAGCTAGAGGCATCATTATTATAGTTAAAAATGCAGGTAGCGCTTCTGTCCAATCCTCTAAATCTATTTCTTTAATAGGTTCTAACATAAATAAGCCTACTAATACTAAAGCACTACATGTTACTGCTGATGTAATAACTCCAAATAAAGGTGCAAAGAATAGTGCTAATGTAAACATAATTGCTGTTGATACTGCTGTTAATCCAGTTCTTCCACCTTCCGCAACCCCAGCAGCACTTTCAACGAATGTGCTTACTGTACTAGTTCCAAGACAAGCTCCTAAAGTAGTTCCAATTGCATCTGATAAAAGTGCCTTCTTAATATTTGGAACTTTTCCTTCACTATCTAACATCTTGGCTTTTGTTGCAACTCCAACTAGTGTTCCTATTGTATCAAACATATCCATAAATAATAATGTAAATAAGACAATTAGCATGTCTATTGAAAATATATTATGCCATTCAAATTTCATAAATACAGAACTAATTGATGGTGGGGCACTTATAATGGCATCTGGTAAATTTGTTATTCCCATTGGAATACCTATTATAGCTGTTATTATCATTCCTATAAATAATGCACCTTTAACATTCCTCGCCATTAATATTCCTGTTATAACTATTCCTATAATTGCAAGTAACGCTGGCCCTTTTGTTATATCTCCAAGTGATATTAATGTTCCCTCACCTTTAACAATAACGCCTGCTCCTTCAAGTCCTATAACAGCTATAAATAAACCTATTCCAACTGAGATGGCCTTTTTAATATTTTCTGGTATAGAATCAACTATCGCTTCACGAACATTAAAAGCAGTAAGTAAAATAAATATTATACCTTCTAAAAATACGGCTGTTAATGCAAACTGAAATGAGTATCCCATTCCAATAACTACCGTAAATGCAAAGAAAGCATTTAATCCCATACCTGGTGCTTGAGCAAACGGAAGCTTAGCATATACTCCCATTATTAGGGTTGAAATAATTGCTGAAATTGCAGTTGCTGTAAATACAGCCCCACTATCCATTCCTGCTTGTGAAAGTATTGAAGGGTTAACTATTAATATATATGCCATAGTCATAAATGTAGTTATTCCTGCTATAATTTCTCTTTTTATATTTGATCCACTTTTAGTTATACCAAAATAATTATCAACCATTCCATCATTTTTAAATATTGTTTTCATTTTATCCCTCTTTCGTATTATTTTATAAATCCCTGAACTATAATACACTAAATTCCGACAAAATCCAAGTATAAAACGAATATTATTAATATTTTTTATAATATTTTTTGTGATAACATTTTCTTAACTACACTTTTTTATTTTATCTATTATTATAATTCGTAATTAATACTTTAATTCACAAATATAATTTTAGTAAACTTCCAATTTACTAAATAATAATATAGCACCTAAAAAGTAATAAAAAAGTCATGAAAAAAGCCCCGCATAAAGCCATTTGCTAAACACGGGACTAATTTATCTATTTATTTTTCCCCCAATTTTTATCAAATTGGGATGTTTATTTTAAGTATACAACTTAGAGTAGCTTACTTTGAATGTTCTTCAATAGCAACTGCAACAGCAACTGTAGCTCCTACCATTGGGTTGTTACCCATTCCGATAAGACCCATCATTTCAACGTGAGCTGGAACTGATGAGGATCCTGCAAATTGTGCATCTGAATGCATTCTTCCCATAGTATCTGTCATACCGTATGATGCTGGACCTGCTGCCATATTATCTGGATGAAGAGTTCTTCCTGTACCACCACCTGATGCTACTGAGAAGTATTTCTTTCCTTGATCAACACATTCTTTTTTATATGTTCCAGCAACTGGATGTTGGAATCTAGTTGGGTTAGTTGAGTTACCAGTGATTGATACATCAACTCCTTCGTGATGCATTATAGCAACACCTTCTCTAACATCATTTGCTCCATAACATTTAACTTTAGCTCTTGGTCCATTTGAATATGGAACTTCTCTAACTATTTCTAATTTACCTGTGAAGAAATCAAAGTTAGTTTCAACATAAGTAAATCCATTGATTCTTGAAATTATAAATGCAGCATCTTTTCCTAAACCATTTAATATAACTCTTAATGGCTCTTTTCTTACTTTATTAGCCTTTTCAGCTATTTTTATAGCACCTTCTGCAGCTGCAAAACTTTCGTGTCCTGCTAAGAAAGCAAAACATTTAGTTTCTTCTCTTAAAAGCATAGCTCCTAAGTTACCATGTCCTAAACCAACTTTTCTATCATCTGCAACTGAACCTGGAATACAGAAAGCTTGTAAGCCTTCTCCTATAGCTTCTGCTGCTTCTGCTGCTTTTGTGCATCCTTTTTTAATTGCTATAGCAGCACCTAAAGTGTATGCCCACATAGCATTTTCAAAAGCGATTGGTTGAGTAGATTTTACTATATCGTAAACATCTATTCCTTTTTCATCACAAACTGTTTTTGCATCTTCTATTTTACTCATTCCGTATTTTTCTAATACAGGAATGATTTGATTTATTCTTCTTTCATAACTTTCAAATAATGGCATAATACTTTTCCCCCTTCAAACTATTCGTGTCTTGGATCAATAGTTTTAACTGCTTCGTCAAATCTACCATATTGACCTGTTGCTTTTTCCATTGCTTCGTTAGCATCCATTCCTTTAGCAACCATTTCCATCATTTTTCCTAAATGTACAAATCTATATCCAATGATTTCATTATTTGCATCTAAAGCAACTTTTGTTACATATCCTTCTGCCATTTCTAGGTATCTTGTTCCCTTTGCAACTGTTCCGTACATAGTACCAACTTGTGATCTAAGCCCCTTTCCTAAATCTTCAAGTCCAGCTCCTATTGGTAGTCCACCTTCTGAGAAAGCAGTTTGGCTTCTTCCGTAAACTATTTGAAGGAATAATTCTCTCATAGCTGTATTTATTGCATCACAAACTAAATCTGTATTTAATGCTTCTAGTATTGTCTTTCCTGGTAATATTTCTGAAGCCATTGCTGCTGAATGTGTCATACCTGAACATCCTATAGTCTCAACTAATGCTTCTTCAATTATTCCATCCTTAACATTTAAAGTTAATTTACAAGCTCCTTGTTGAGGTGCACACCAACCCACACCGTGAGTTAATCCTGAAATGTCTTTAACCTCTTTAGCTTGTACCCATCTTCCTTCAACAGGAATTGGTGCTGGTCCATGATTTGGTCCTTTGGCAACAATGCACATTTCTTCCACTTCTCTTGAATACATCATATTATATCTCCTCCCTAATTATAGATTGCTATAGTCTTATTATGTTTATAACAATTCGTTAAGTATGTAGACTACAAGTAATCGGGACAAATATAGCCCCTCTGGGTTAAATTTATCCTACATCTATAATAACAGATGTAATAAATCCAAACAATATTATATTATAAAAAATATACCTTTTATGCCATAAAAATTTAATACTTGCCATTCAAATACATTTCTGCTATAATAATTTTTGCAACCAGTCGGCATGGCGGAACTGGCAGACGCACATGACTCAAAATCATGCGGGAAACCGTGAGGGTTCGATTCCCTCTGCCGGCACCAATAATTATAAGAAATGACTTTATCACTAGGTTTAATTACCTTTTGATAAAGTCATTTTTCTTTTATATATATTTATATTTCTTAGCAAATTACTGTATATTTAAATATTTCATGGTCAAAATAATCTTGAAAGGTGGTTATTTTTATGAAAAAATTTATTGTTCTTATTTTAATTTCTTTATTTATAAATTTTAATATTGTTAGAGCAGACCCTCAACTTAGTACTAATATCTTTAAAGAAGGTATATATGATGTTAATTCTATTAATAGATCATTAGGGACTATTACCACAGTTCAAAATATTTCTAAGGATAAAAATCTATACCTTATAGTCTTGGATGATAAGCAAGCTGTAATACAAACAATAAAAATGACACCTAATTCTGCAAAGTATAGATTAAACGACTTAGAACCTAATTTTAAAATGATATTGATTGGAGATGGGGATGCATTCTTATCTTAATTAAATTTATATGTTAATAATCAATTAAAATAAATTCTATATAATATTATAATTACAATATTTATAAAAGGTGGTTATTATAATGAAAAAATTTATCACTATGCTGCTAATATCTTTAACTTTAGCTATTAATATTGTTAAAGCCGAACCTCAAGCTGAACCTATTCTACTTACTGAAGGAGTATATGAAGCAAGTAAATTTGATATTCCTTTAAGTAGTTTAAAATATGTTTCAAATTCATCAAATAATAATTTTGCTTACTTTATTATTTTTAATGATGATGAAACTATTCTGCAATCAATAAAATTATTACCTAATTCACCTAAGTACGAATTGTACCCACTATCATCTCATTATAGAATAGTAATAATAGGAAATGGTTCGGTTGTTTTATCATAAAATTTTTATTTTTAAAAAATGAGTGAGTAATCTATCTTTAGACAACTCACTTATTATTATTTTTATATAAACATAAATACTTCTATTTAATTAAGAGTTAATTTTATAATTTTATCATCATTTATATTTGGATTTCCTCTTCCATCTCTGTTGTTTGTTGTTATATAAATTGATCCATCTTTTGCTTCAACAACTTCACGTAACCGTCCAAATTCATTTTTCATTATAGATTCAACATTTGTAACCATTGTTCCTTCTTCATTTAATGAAATACTAAGCAATTGACTTCCTCTTAAATTTGCAACTAGCAATCTACTTTTCCAAGGCCCTTGACTTATAAATGTAATACCTGAAGGAGCCCAAGTTTCTTCTCCACTTTGTATTAAAGGCTTTTGTGATAAAATATTATTTGATACCTCATTTCCCTGTACTATAGGCCACCCATAGTTTATTCCTGCCTTTATAATATTTATTTCATCATGAGCTGCTTGTCCATGCTCTGCTTCATATAATATGCTATTTGAATTCCATGCTAAACCTTGAGGATTTCTATGTCCTAAAGAATAAATAGATGAGTTAATAATTGGATTATCTTTAGGAATACTTCCATCTAATTCAACTCTTAATATTTTTCCTGCTAAACTCGTTAAATCTTGTGCTAAATTAGGAATTCCAGCATCTCCAGTTGTTATATATAACTTTTTATCTGGACCTATCTTCAGCCTTCCACCATTATGAATTCTCCCACCTGGAATTTTATCTAAAATTACTTTATCAATAAATGCTTTATTATTATTTTCAATTAATCTAACTACTTTATTATAAACTTTATTGTCTTCTAAATATGAATACATTACATATATATAGTGATTTTGTAAGTAACTTGGGTCTAAAACTACTCCCATCAATCCACCTTCGCCTCTGCTTATGAAAGGTTCTTTTAATGTAATTACTGGGTTAAAATTAAGATTACCATTTTCAATTACCCTAATACTTCCAATTCTTTCAGTAAAATATAACTTTCCTTCATCACTTATATCAATTGCCCAAGGTATGTTCAAATTCTCTGCTATTACTTCTACTTTATAAGGGAATTTTTCTGAAGGAGATATACTTGTTTTAGCATTTGTTAAATTTCGTGACATCATATCAGACAAAAGACTGTAGATTATTCTTTTCATACCATTGTCCTCCAATCATAAAAAAATATCATAGTATAAACATTCACTTTGTTTATACTATGATATTTTTATTAAAATGCTCCTTTTAAGTTTTTTAAAAGTTATATAAAATAGATTCTAATTATATTTATTTTTTATTCCTCTGTATTAGGCTTAACTTCTTGATTCTCTTCAGTATTTGTGTTGTTCTCTGGATTTTTCTCATCGTCTGGCTTTGATTCATTTTCATTAGTATCTGTTTCATCTATTACTTCTTCTTTTTCTGGTTCCTTTTCCTCTTCATTTGAATTTGGATTATTATCTTCATTTATTACCGGCTCTTCATTTTGATTATCATTTATATTATTATAACCGCTCTCATTATTATTTCCATTTATAACAGGGATTGATTCATTATATATTGTTTCATCTGTATTTGTATCTTCTATAATAGCTTCTTCCTTTTTCTTTAATAAATCATTATATAAATTTTCATAAAACAATAAGTCTTTATCAAGATTATTTTCTGTTTTGCTTATATCTATATTAGAATCCAATTCTCTTATTTTATTTTTTAGCAACTTTATCTTTTCCTTTTTTTCATTTTCTAATATTTTATCTTTATTAACATCTCTTTCATTATTAGTTTTATTAGTAGATATTTTTAAAGATAAATTTATTTTATTTATTTTATTAGAATAAATCATACCACTTATAACTACAGCTGCAAAGACTGTTATTAAACCTATACATATTCCTAATTTTATTTTAAAGTTACTATTAATTGTTTTAATTAAGCCTTTAATAAGTTTCATCATCATTACTCCAATTTATATTTTTTAGTCTTATTTACTATATTTTATCAGAATATAGTAAATAATACAAATGAACTAATATACTTTATTAAATACCTATTTTTCAATTATTAAATTTAAATAATAAAATTATTTAATGATAGGTTCAGTTTATTTAAAACTATTTTTTCATTTTCAATTGAATCTCCTAATCCTTTTATAAATTCTTCAATTTTGCACATGTCTGAATTAGTATCTTTTGAATTACTAAGTATATCACTAGTAGAAATAGCTATATTTTCTATTTTCTCTCCTATTTCCCCCATATAAGCAAATATATTCTCTGTTAAGTTGTTAATTTTTATCGATTCCTCTGATAATAGTTTCATATCTTCACCATAAGACTTTGAAATGTCTATTAGTAAATTATAGTCATCTTTAACTTTTGAATTTAAATATTTAACTAAATCTTTTGAATCTCTAGATATATCATTAAATACAGATATAACACTTAATATAGTTTCTTTTACATTTTTTAAATTCAGTTCTGTTTCATCTGATAATTTTCTAATCTCCTCTGCAATTATTGAAAAACCATGCCCACTATTTTCAGCTTTAGCTGCTTCTATTGAAGCATTAATAGCTAATAGATTAATTTGTTTAAAAATAGAATTTATTATTTTCAGCATACTCTCTATTTCTTTTATTATCTTTCCTCTTTCTAAAGATAATTCTATATGCTTAGATTTAGTTTCAAATATATTAAATGCATTTTCTACAGATTTTAAACTCAATTTTTCTATTTGTATTGCTTTTTTACTCATATCATTTGCATTATTAGAATTTTTGATTATTTCTTTACTTATAACCTTAGTAACTGCTATTATCTCCTGTATCTTACATGCTGCAGTTTCACAATCATCATTTAACATCGCAACTTTATCAGATGTATTTAATGTATCTTTTTTAGCTAAACTTATTGTTTTTTTAATTTTATCTGATGAAATTACATTATTCTCACTATTTTCATTACTAGTATAAACCATTTTCTTTGTTTGGTTTAATATATTTTTTATACTTTCTATAGCTAAATTTAATTCTTCTATAACTTCTCCAATTTCATCATTATAATAATCTTTCATTCTATAATTTAGATTTCCTTCACCTAAAGCCTTGGCATATGAACTAATATTTTTCAATTGCCTGCTTAATTTTTCTTTTAACTTAATTAGTAAGAAATATGATAATAGTATAGCTATGATAATCATTATTAAATTTAATACTATTATTATATTAGATTCATCATTATACTTATTAGATAATATATTTACATTCAAACTATGTTTCTTAAGCAATTCACTACTCTTTTCTTCAATTGTAATTTTTTCGTTGGTTATTTCTTTTTTGTAAAATTCATTAGCCTCAATATAATTTTTATTATCTATAATATTAATTAGCTCTTCT
>NZ_ASRV01000107.1 GCF_000401215.1 Clostridium sartagoforme AAU1
TTGAAACTATACATATTTATTACAAAATAATTATTTTTCTAATATTTTTCTATAAATATTTACAAAAACTTCTATTAATGGTAAAATTATAAATATTAAATCGTTTTTCACAGGAGGTGACATTAATGGAGATTAATCATAAAAGTATAATTAACAATATTAATAATTCTTATGTTGATACAGTAAATTCCTTATTCTTTACTCCTGATTTTTTTGTAGAAAATCATTACATTAAAAATTTGAATGATAATATGGAAAATATCTTAATTAATGAAATACTTGAGGTTGATGACGAAACACTAGTTAAATTTATAATTGGATTATGTAAAGATAAAATGGAAGACTATTTCTCTGCTATTGAAATATTTGAAGATTTACTTAAAGATATAAATTCTATAAAAAATGTATTCATTGCAGGAAATATTTATTCTATGCTTTCAATTCTATATTTAAAATTAAATAATTTTGAATATAGTAAGAAATATTTTGATTTAGCAATTAATTTTTTAGAAAGCAACTTCCAAAATGAATCATTACTTTTTCTTTATATTAATGTATCTATTACAAAATTGAAAATATGTAAATTTGATTCTTCAGTATATATTAATATTAATAATGCCTTTAGACTTTTGTCTGAAGCAGAATATTCTTATTCTTCTCAAGCATATCTAAAGCTTGGCGTTATTTATTTTAAATATCTAAATTTAAATAATATTGCTATAAAGCTTTTTAAAAAAGGCTTATCAATAGCTAAAGAAAATAAAGATGATAAATTAAAAATTTTAATCAATTTCTATATTGCTAAAACTTATAGATCATCCGATAAAACTAATGATAGTTTAGAAATATTGAATTTTATAATAAGAGAGTTTAATGAAATTTACCATGTCCTTAAAAATAAAGATATATAATGAGATCATTAAAATTTATATAAACTTAAATAAAAATTCTGAAATCATAGAAGAATTTTTAGAACTTTACAAAAAAGAATTATACAAGATAGAAAGTTTTTACTTTGATGTTTATTTAGCAAAATATAATTTACTACAAGTTAAATTTAAAATATCAAAAGATATTAATCCTTTAACTGATTTATTTTATTACTTAGACAATGCTTCATACATTTATAAAAGTAATCTTTCCAAATTTAGATTTATGGACTTTTGCTATTGGCTGGAAATTTCATATGGTAATGTATTCTTTAAATTAAAAGATTATAAAAATGCTTTATTTCATCATAAGAAATCGCTACTCTATTCTGAAAAGTTTCAGGATAGAAGAACTATTAATTCTTTTAAGCTAATATCTAAAGATTATGAAGCTCTTTCTGATTTTAAGGAATCTCTCATATATTTTAAGAAGTCTAACTATATAATTGAAAGATATGACAAAATCAAAAATCATGATTTGTTTATTAGATTATTTGAGGACTATGAGAATTCCAAAAGCTATCATTCTGTAAAGAATAACTTTTTTTCTAATCTTAGTCATGAACTTAGAACTCCAGTCAACATAATTTATTCTTATGTTCAGCTTATGAGTTCCTTAAAAGATAAGGATTCATATCATATTGAAGATTGCTTTTTTAAATATGAAAGAAGTATAAAACAAAATTGTTTGAGAATGCTAAAGCTCATAAATAATTTAATAGATATAACCAAGATAGATTCTGGATCTGTACAATTGAATACCTCTCCTTTAGATATAGTACCTTTTATAGAAAATTTAACATTATCTGTAATCCCGTACACTAAATATAAAAGCCTTAATATTATTTTTGATACTAACATAGAAAATTTATATATGAAGCTAGATCCTTATGCATTAGAAAGAATATTATTAAATTTATTATCTAATTCTATTAAATTTACTAGAACTAATGGAAATATACTAGTTAAACTTGATAAAACAAATTTTGATTTAAAAATAATTGTGAGAGATGATGGTATTGGAATACCTGATAATTTAAAAGATTTAGTTTTTAACCGCTTTTTTAAAGTAGATACAACTTTATCTAGAAATACAGAAGGAAGTGGAATAGGTTTATCAATAACAAAAGGGTTGGTGGAAATGCAGGGAGGATATATCTATCTTAACAAAGACTATACTGATGGCTGTGAATTTGTAATAACCTTTTCTAATATGTTAGAAGTTAATGATTCAATCGATGTTGATTTTAAGCATTTTATTGATGATGAAAAATACTAAGAGAACTATCTGATATATATGAATTGTTCTAAATACTAATATTTGAAAATTGTATCAAACAAACTACTTTTTTAGTATATATTTTTATATAAATGTATTTTTTATATCATTTAGCAAATACTACTATTGCATTTTAGATTATTGTCTAAATATATTTTAAGGAGGATTCTAAATGAAAAAGTTTGTTTGTACTGTTTGTGGCTATATACATGAGGGAGATGCTCCACCTGAATTTTGTCCTGTCTGTAAAGTAGGCTCTGAAAAGTTCCAAGAAATTACTGATGAAATGAGATGGGCAGATCAACATAAAATTGGTACTAAAAATGATCTTGAACCAGATATGCTAGATGCATTAAGAGCTAACTTTACCGCTGAGTGCACTGAAGTTGGAATGTATCTAGCTATGTCACGTCAAGCTGACCGTGAAGGTTATCCAGAAATTGCTGAGGCATATAAAAGAATTGCCTATGAAGAAGCTGAACATGCATCTAAATTTGCTGAAATTTTAGGTGAAGTTGTAGTTGCTGATACAAAAGCTAATTTACAAGCAAGAGTCGAAGCTGAATATGGGGCTTGTGACGGTAAAAAGAAACTTGCTGATTTAGCTAAGCAACGTAATCTCGATGCAATTCATGATACTGTACATGAAATGTGCAAGGATGAAGCAAGACATGGTTGCGCTTTTAAAGGCCTGCTAAATAGATATTTTAGTTAATATTTAATTGATAAGGAGAGATTCTAATGCAAAAAATTTATTGTAGTGCAAATAATTGTTCTCATAACAAAGAAAATATTTGTTTTTCTAATCGTATAAATGTTGTTGGAAAGAATTCAGATAGCGAATGTGATACATGTTGTTCATCGTTTTTAGATCGTGCCACTTATGGTAATTTAACTAATAATGCCTATGATGAGGGGGATCCTTGTAGTTGCTTAGTCTGTAAGGTTAATAGTTGTAAATATAATGAAAATCAATTATGTTCACTAAATTCTATAAACATTTCTGGAAATAGCGTTAAGTTATATAGCCAAACCAATTGTGAAAGTTTTTGTAGAGAATAATATAAATAAAAATGATATCCAACAAAGGATATCATTTTTTATTTATTAAGGGGATAAATTATTTATTGCTAAGCCGCGCTAACAACTTATATACATATAATACTATGCTTTTATGTCAGTACTGTTACAAAAAATATAAGAAAGTATTTCTTTTTTCTTAAGACTCTTAATTTTTCTTAAGTTCATTTAACTTCTTTTGAAGATTATACACCCTTATATTTGACTTTAACTTAGCTATAAACAACTCCTCGTCTATCGGCTTAGTGATAAAATCATCTGCTCCACTATCTAATATTTTAGATAATGCTTTATTATTATCCAATGCAGTAACTGCTATTATTGATGAATCTATATTATTTCTTCTTATTTTTCTAATAAGATCTTTTCCAAATTCATTTTTGAGTATAATATCTATTAAGTATATATCATACTTTTTCCCACTTTCTATTAAAGATTTTCCATCTTCATAATAATCTACGTTACATATCTTTCTGTTCTCTAATATTGTTCTTTCTAATTCTATAAAGAAATTATTATCTTCAACAATCGCTATACTTGCTTCCTGAAGATTGTTCATATATTCATCTTCCCTAAATACATTATCTAAATATTTTCTTATTTCATCTTCTAAATCCTTTTTTAAAATATATTCACTTATTCCAAGGTTAATAAGATCTTTTCTTGTATCACTCATATCTTCACTAGTTACAACAAATATAGGAATATCAAACTTGTTATTTACTTCTCTTACAAAGTCCTCAATATTTCCATCCTTTACATATAAAGATGAAATTATAAGACAAATATTTTGCGATTCTAATACTTCTCTTGCTTCATGGAAATCCTTAACATTAATATAATTATGTCCTTTTTCTTCAACGTTTTTCTCTACTAATTTAGAAAAAAAGCTACTTTGTTCAATATGTAATATATTGCACATACTTACCACCCCTTTATTAAATCTAATTTCATTATACAGTATTTCTTCTCTTCTTTTAATTAAATCTTCTAAACTTGTATAAAAAAATTAAACTAAAGAAATTTTTCTTAACAATAACTTACATATGTTTATTTAGTTCACAGTTATTTTCATTTGCTAGGGAACAGGTATCAGGTATCAAGTATAATCAAAAATTAAGATTATATATTTAATAATTATTTTTTCTAAAAGAATCTACCATCCGTTACCTATTACCTCTTACTTGTTACATGTTACCTGGTTACATGTTACCTATTCCCTGTTACTTTATCCAATAAACTATGCCTTGTGCACTACAATCTAGAAATTTTACTTCGCAATTTATTATCCCAAATGTGCTATCCATCTATATACATATAAAAATAATAAAATCATTATACTCCCTAATAATATCCATAAACTTGTAATTATAACTTTTTCTATTTTTTCATTCATAAATACACCTAAAATTTCTATTATCTATTATTGATAATAATCTATAACATTCTTTAAAAATTTAACTGTTTGAATCGGTGCTTTTCCTATAGAAGTTTCTCCTGCTAGCAGTAAACCGCTTACCCCACCTTTTATAAATCGATGAATACTTTCTATTTCTGGTAATGTAGCTAAATGTCCATTTTTCATACTATTTAATAAATGAGTTGCTATAATTACTTTTTTATTTTTTGATTTTATTGTTTCAATAGCTTTTTCTTGTAACTTTATAGCATTTAATATTCCTGACTCTGGTACTAAATCTCCTCTTCCTATAACTATAGAATCTACTACCTTTAAAATATCTTCAATATTATTAATACCAGTAGGTGTTTCTACTTTTGCCCAGACTTTACAGTTTGTATCTTTGCTACTACCTTTTATAATTTCTTTTATTATATTTATATCATCTTTTTTTTCTACAAATGATTGACATATAATATCTACATCGTTGTTTAATGCCCACAATATGTTTTCTTTATCAATTTCACTTAAACAATTTTTATCATCATAAATGCCTGATAAATTACAGCCCTTACCCCTCTTATAATTCCACCTTTTATAACTCTAGCATTTATTACTCCTTTATCTATTTTAATTATTTCAAAATTCATTGTATTGTCTTTCATAGAAATAGTTTTTATATTACTTTTAATTATTTCATCGGTTTCTATTGTCAATGGAATTAGCTTCATGTCTTTTAATGTTAAACTATCTATACCTCTATAGAAATCTTCTCCACAAAAGTAAATTTCTTGTCCATTATAAACTTTGTATATATATTTTAAGTCCTTAGATACTCTTATTTTTTTCCCGCATAAATCAACTAGTATATGTATATCTCTTTTTAGTTCTTTAGAATATTTTATTACATATTCAAATTCTTCTTTATTAAAATGAGAACAATTTAGTCTTAATATATCTACTCCATTTTCTATTAGTTCCTTAATAATCCATTTATCTGTAGATTTTGGCCCTATAGTGGCTATTATATGCATAATTTTCTCCTAATTATTGATCATAATTATCTTTACTACAGAAATTCAATTTTTATTACAAAAACTTATTTATAATTATAATGAAAATATGATATAAAATTATTTTTATTTAAGATAATTTTATATCATATTAAATAATCATTATTACTGTCACTCCCTATTTGAGATTTCATTTAGTATATCAACGATTCCTTCTATATATAATTGCTCTATTGTCTCTTCAGCTTCTACTGGTATTTTAATATATAAAGCTGGTGCATTTATATTTTTAAGCAAGTATAAATGATCTCCCTGCTTACAAATTATATTTTTTATATTTTCATTTAATAATTTATTTACCATTTCACTGCATTCTTTAGACTTCTCATTGTTATCATAAAATATTTCACATTGTGAAATATCTTTCTTAAATTCTATTCCAACATAAAAATCTATATTTGTTATATTTGCTATAAGGACCTTCTTTAACAAGCTTCTTGCTGTACTTTGACCTTGATACAAGTCAACAATAAAATTACCACTTTCCTTTAATTTTTGTGAAATAGCTTTTAAAATTTCAGTATTATTTATATCTATTCCGTATTTCACTTTGCCTCCAAGGAAAATTATTATTAGTTCATTCTATTCTCTTTTGTATGAATATGTTCTAAAGTCTTTGTTGAAAGAATAAATTTATATATAAGTTATCTTAAGGAGGTTCATAGTGAAAAAATTTCTTATCACCTTAATTTGTATATTTATTATTTTCTCTTTTTCAGGTTGTAATTTTAATAAATCACAGTACATAAGACCTGGTACTAAACCTAACAATAATTATTATACTAATGAAATACAAGAAAGATTGAATCAAAATGATTCTTATACTATTAAGATTTTTGATTTAAATGTATATAAATATTATGATGTTAATGAAGAAGAACATAGTATTTTACCTGAATTTATTGACTCTTTAAACGATGAAAACTATGGTGCTGTAGTAGAAGAAGGGCTTTCTCCTGAATATAAGTTATTACTAGAATTTTCAGATGTAAAATATATTATAAATGCATATAACAATAAATTAATTTCAATTTATCCATGGGATGGGGTATATGATGAGGATACTATTTCCATGGAAGGTGTTTCTGACTATTATAATTTATATAAATTTTGTGAATATATAAAAAAAGTTTCTAATGGATTTGAAGGATAAATACAGAACAGTAGGTAAAATTTATATAAAGTAAAACTTTACCTACTGTCATTTTTTCTTAAGCTAACGGTTATTATTTTTTTATTCCTTCAAGCATTTTAAAAACTCTTTTTCTATTCAATGGATGAATTTTATTGGGTGCTATTTCATTTAATGGAGCTAATACAAACTCTCTTTCTTCCATTCTTGGATGTGGAATTGTTATAAAATCATCACTAGTAACTAAATCATCGTAAAAAATAATATCTAAATCTATTACTCTCGGTCCCCATCTAATTACTCTTTCTCTTTTCATGTCTTTTTCAATATTCAATAATAAAGACATAAGTTCTCTTGGATTTAATATGGTGTCTACTTCTATAGCTGCATTTTTAAAACTATCTTGATTCTCATATCCCCAAGGTTCTGTTTCTATTATTTTAGAGGCTTTTAGCAACTTTATTTCTTTATTGCTTTTTATTTTCTCTATTGCAATATTTATGTTTTCAGTCTTTTCTCCAATATTACTACCTAACGCAATATATGCTTTATGCCATCCTCTATTTATTTCTACCGCAGCTGTATCTAAATGCCTACCTATTGGTGCCCATGGTTTTTTTAATAATACTTTTATGTTTTTCACTAAATCATAGTTATATAATACATATTCTGCTATCTTTTCTGCTGCGGTTTCTATTAAATCATAACTCTCTTTTTGAAATTCCTTTTCAATATTATGGCAAAGCTCCCCATAATGAACTGACTTTGTTAAATCTCCACTCTTAGATGCTAAACTTAAATCTACATCTAATTCTAAAGATAATATAAACTTTTGTCCAAGAGATTTCTCTTCATTAAATACACCATGATTTGCAAATATCTCAACATCTTTTAAATATAACTTATCCATAGTTTTCCCTCTATTTCATTCTTAATATTTTATCAGTCATAATACATGCTCTTTTGTTTTCAAGTACATCATGTACCCTAACAAATTTACACCCCTTCATTATTCCCATTACAGTAGTTGCTATAGTACCTTCTCTTCTTTCATCTACTGGTAAGTCTAATGCTAAACCAATCATTGATTTTTTTGAAGTTGCAAGTAAAACAGGAAATCCTATATTTACAATTTTCTCTAAGTTATTCATTACAATTAAATTTTCTTCATAGTTTTTAGCAAATCCTATACCTGGATCTAATATAATATTTTCTCTTTTTACTCCAGCATCTAAAGCTATATTTATACTTTCTATTACATCTTCTATTACATTCTTCATTAAATTTGTATAAGGCTTATTTTCTCTGTTATGCATTAATATACATGGAATATCATATTTTGCTGCTACTTCAGCCATATTTTTATCTTTTTTAAATCCCCATACATCATTTATTATATCCGCACCTGCTTTTATAGCTTCTTCAGCAGTTTTGCTTTTATAAGTATCTATTGATATTAAAACATCTAGTTCACTTTTTATAGCTTTAATTATCGGAACTACTCTTTTTATTTCTTCTTCTTCGGATATATAATTCGCTCCTGGTCTTGTTGATTCTCCCCTATATCTATTATATCGGCTCCTTCTTCTACCATTTGCTTTGCTCTTTTTACAGCTTGATCTACTTCATTATATTTTCCACCATCAGAAAAAGAATCTGGTGTTACATTTAATATAGCCATTATATAAGTTCTTTCATCTAAATTTATTTCTTTATTTCCTATCTTCATACGTCTCTCCCCTTTAGCTTATATTTTTATAATCTTATTTTTTTATTTTCATCCCAATAACAATCATTATAAGATTTGCAGTTAAAACAATTTCTTGAAAGTTTATCACTTTTATATATTATTTTTGAAAGCTCATCATCACTTTCTTTTCTATGCTCTTTTATGCATTTAATAATTAGTTCTTTATCTTCATGAGAAAAATTTGTATCTTCTAATATTTCTGATGCTATTATAGCACTACCCTTATGATGATCTATTCCTTCATTATATTGCATAACTCTTCCTATATCATGTAATAATGCTATTGAATATATTATTTCTTTATTATATCCTAAGCCTTTTTCTAATACAGTTATATACGCAATTCTTGCAACATCTAAAAAATGTTCAATGGTATGATTACAAAACTCTCTATTTATTTCTAATTGGCTTAATTCATTTAATAATCTTTTATACTTAGGATGATTTAGAATTTTATTAACATTTTCCAAAATTCTACCTCCTATTTTAATAAACTCATTACTTCTTTTCTTAATTGATAATCCTCTTTAAAACATCCTCTATATGTTGTTGTTACAGTTTTTGTTCCTGGCTTTTTTACACCTCTCATAGTCATACACATATGTTCAGCTTCAATTACTACCATAACGCCTTCTGCATTTAAATATTTCATTATTGCATCAGCAACTTCTGTAGTTAATTTTTCTTGTAATTGTGGTTTTTTTGCATAAACTTCTACACATCTTGCAAGTTTTGAAAGTCCTGCAACCTTCCCTTTTGGTATATAAGCAATATGTGCTTTACCATAAAAAGGTACAAGATGATGTTCACACATTGAATAAAAAGTGATATCTTTTTCAAGAACTAAATCATTTTCCTCAACAGTAAAAGTTTTTTCTAACTCACATTTTGCATCTTTTCCTATTCCTGAAAAGATTTCTTCATACATCCTAGCTATCCTATCTGGAGTTTCTAAAAGACCTTCTCTATTTGGATCTTCCCCAATACCTTCTAATATTAATTTTACTCCTTCTAATACTTTTTCTCTATCTATCATTAAATGCCCCTCCTAATTTCCAATTTGTGATTCATATTCTTTTCTTATCTTAATTGTGATTTTATTTTCTGTCAAAATTCTATTTTCAAATTTACTTACTCCCATTATACCCAATAAACTATTAGTTATAAATATTTCATCAGCATTTATGATATCATCTAAACTTACTTCTTTTTCTATTACATCATAATTTTTAATAAGGTGATTTCTTACTACACCTGGAAGTAATCCACTACTAATTTTTGGTGTAAATATTACATTATTCTTCACAGCAAATATATTAGAAAAACTTCCTTCGGAGACATATCCTTTTTCATTCAAAAATATGACCTCATTATATCCTTCTTCCAAAGCCTCTTCTCTTTCTAAAATATTTTCTAAATAATTCATAGACTTTATATATGTCAATTTAGATGTAGAATTTTTTATTGTTTTTGCTACCTTTAATGAAAACCCTCTTAGATAATCTCCGCTCTTATATAATAGTTCTCTAGTTTCTAATAATATATTTTTTTCTGTTACAATTATTTTCAAAACACAATTTTTTATATTAAAATCATTTATTATATTACTAATATATTCAACTTCAATTGCTTCTCCAATTTTAAGAATATTAATACCATTGTTAAGCCTTTTTATATGCTCTTCTAAAAACAATGGCTTTTCTTTTACTAGTATGGTTTCAAATACCCCTCTAGCAAAAAAGTATCCACTATCTATAGTTATTTTATCTTTTCCTATTATTACATTTCTCATCATAATACCCTCATTAAAGCTTTTGCTTTATCTAGTGTTTCATTATACTCATCTTCTTCTATAGAATCATAAGTTACTCCTCCACCAACGCCAAAGTAGGCCCTATTGTCCTTTTTAATAATTGTTCTTATAGCTATATTAAAATCAGCATTTCCTCTAAAATCAAAATATCCTATAGATCCTGTATAAAGATTTCTTTTTAATCCTTCTAGTTCTTCTATTATCTCCATAGCTCTAATTTTAGGAGTTCCTGTTATAGATCCCCCAGGGAAACATTCCTTAATACATTTTACTGATGATACATTGTCTTTTAAAATACCCTCTACGGTTGACACTAAATGAAATACTGTTGCATATTTTTCAAGTTTAAATAGTTCAGTTACCTTTACTGAGTAAGGTTTGCATACTTTACTTAAGTCATTTCTTTCAAGATCTACCACCATTAATAACTCTGCTCTATCTTTTTCGCTATTTATAAGTTCTAAACTATTTTTCTTATCTTCTTCTTCATTTTTCCCTCTAGGTCTTGTCCCTTTTATTGGCCTTGTAACTACCTTCCCTTTATTTATTTCAATAAATCTTTCAGGCGAAGAACTTATGACCTGAAAATCTTCAAAATTCATATAAGCAGAAAATGGTGCCTTATTTATAGTTCTTAACTTTTTATATATCTCAAAAGGTTCTTCTTTATTTTCTGTATAAAACCTTTGAGTCATATTAGCAATATAAACATCACCATTTATAATATATTTTTTTAGTTTAGTAATTGCATTTTTATAATTTTCTTTTTCAAAATTAGATTTAAAGTTTTTATTTATAGATTCAAAATCCTGCT
>NZ_ASRV01000108.1 GCF_000401215.1 Clostridium sartagoforme AAU1
TTTCAAAATTAGATTTAAAGTTTTTATTTATAGATTCAAAATCCTGCTCTTTTATTATATTTGCTAACTTTATCTTTTCCTCTAAATAATCTAAGTCTTCATTATAAGCATCATCAATTATTGATGTTATGTATTGTTTTTTATTTTCTAAATCAAACACTATAATATTCTTATAGAAAATAAACTTCATATCACTTATGTTAAAATCCTCTTTACTTGTATCTGGAAGTTCTTCTAATATTCTTCCTGTATCATATGATATATAGCCTATTGCCCCTGAAATAAATGGTATATTGTCATATCCATCATTATCAAGTTTATATTTATTTATAAGATTTTCTAAAACAGTAAAAGGCTCTCCATGAATCTTAACTTTATCGATAAATGACTCTTGTCCTTTCGATTCAAAAATCATAAAAGGATTTATTCCTATAAAAGAGAATTTAGATAAAATTTTATCTTCTTTAGATGAATCAAGTAATATTGTATTTATTTCGTCCTTGAAAATATTATAAACTTCAAGAGGATTGTAATTTGTACTTATTTCTCTAACCCTAATCATCTTTATTCTCCTTAAAGCTCTTCGATATTTGTATAAAATTCTCTATTATCTTATGTCCCTCTTCTGTCATTTCAGCTTCTGGATGAAATTGAACTCCAAAAATAGGATATTTTTTATGTTTTATTCCCATAACTACATTATCTTCGGTGTAACTAGTTACTTCTAAGTCATTACTAATATTTTTATTATCTATTATAAGTGAATGATATCTTGTTACCCTCAATGGATTTTTTACGCCATTAAAAATATCTTTATTTGAATGATTGATATAACTTATTTTTCCATGAACAGGTTCTTTTCCTTTTATTATATTACTAGAAAAATAATGTCCTATGCACTGATGACCTAAACATATTCCAAGTATAGGCTTTACTCCCTTAAATTTATGTAAAATTTCTAATGATATCCCTGCCTCATTAGGTGTCTTAGGTCCTGGCGAAATTATTATTCCATCTATCTCTAACATTTCTATTTCTTTAACAGTTATCTTATCATTTCTATATATTAAAACTTCTTCTCCTAATTCTTCTATATACCTAACTAAATTAAACACAAAAGAATCATAATTATCTATCATTAAAAGCATAAATATCCTCCATGTTTTATATTAAAAGTAAATCTATTGTGTTAAAATATTTTTAATGAATAGATTATATCATAATAATATATAACTTTAAAATTTTAAGTTACATATTATTAATTTGAAAGGAGAAGATATATGTTTAAATGCGATTTGCATATTCATTCTATTTGCTCTGATGGTAGATTTACTCCTAGAGATATAGTAAAAATGGCAAAAGAAAAGAATTTAGATTATGTTTCATTAACAGACCACGATACATTAACTGGTATAAAAGAAGCTTTAAATAAAGCAGAGGCTCTTAATGTTAAGTTTATTCCCGGAATAGAGCTATCTACAGAATATAATAGAGAATCAATTCATATTTTAGGCTTTTTTAATAAAGATAATTATGATCATCCCGAACTTAATAATATATTAGCCGAATTAAAAGAAAGAAGAATTTCCAGGCTCATAAGATAGTTGATAATCTAAAAAAATATCATAATATTAAAATTGATATAAATAAGGTTTTATCTAACGGAAAAGATACTATAGCAAGACCTCATATAGCGAAAGCTATAATAGATGCTGGTTATTCTTATGACCATGATTATATTTTTGATAACTTTATAGGTAATAACTGCCCAGCTTATATTCCATCTACTAAACTTTCTACAAAGGAAGGGATCGAATTATTAAAGAAGTATAATGCCTTAGTTTTTTTAGCACATCCTGTATTGGTTAAGAAAACACCAGTTGAAGATTTATTAGATTTAGGATTCGATGGACTTGAAGCTATTTATTATAAAAATAAAGAAGCTGATACAGAGAATTTTTTAAGATTAGCTAAAAACAGAAATTTATTTATTTCAAGTGGATCCGACTGTCATGGTATCCCTAATGATAAAGGCCATGGAAGTGTTGGAGATGTTAATATTCCTCAAGAGGATTATATAATCTCAATGTTAAATTGGGTTTTATCTTATGATTAAATCATAAAGGGCTGTTAAATAGACAGCCCAATTAATAATTTTTTATTTTAATTGTATAGTCGCTTCGCATATTTGAAAAATATTATACTTATTATTAATACTGAAATTCCTCCGAATAGAACTACTATATAAGGTTCTATACTTTGAAGTAAAATTCCCGATATTATATACGATATTGGGACTACTACTTTTACTATACTTATTGTTAAACTTATTGATCTTCCTCTATATTCTTCCTCTATATTAGTTTGCATAGTATATGAAAATGGAATATCAACTAAAGATATACATATACCCATAAATATCATTATAATTAAATAGTACATTATATATACATTTATATTATTTATAGTTTTAAATAGTATCGGAATAGAAAGTAATATTATATTAACCGACATGACTATTCCTACTGCTGAAAAAATATTGTTTAATTTATATTTAGCCATAATTTTTTTAACTACAAATGCACCTATTATCATTCCTACAGGGATTCCTCCCTGAATTAATCCATAACTTTTAGCTGGAATTTCTAATATATTATTTAATATAATTGGTATTGGAATCGTAACTGAAAAAGATATAAAAAAGTTAAATATTATAAATATAGATAGAATTCTAATAATGTATCTTTTACTTATTAAATATTTAAATCCTTCTGCTATTTCCTTAAAATAGTTCAATTTCCCAACAGTAATACTTTCACTATACATTTCTTTTGATTCATTTTCAGTATTATATTTAAAATCAATTAAAGTATCTAAAATTGCTGAAACTATAAATGAAATAGAATTTATTAATATAAAAGTTTCTATATTAAAAGCAGCAAATGCCACTCCCCCTAATACTGGTCCTAACACAGAAGATATTGAATCTATTATTCTATTTCCTGAATTAATGTTAACTACCTTTTCCTTTGAAACAATATTAGGAATGGCTGAATCTATGCTTATATCAAATATAATGTTTATGCTTGTAATAACAAAAGTACTTAAATAAATAGTTCCTAGATTTAACCCCTTCCAATTACTGATTAAGTACACTGTAAATAAAAATATTCCATTTAAAGCGTTAGCTATAACTGCTAACTTCTTCTTGTTAAATTTATCTACTATTACTCCTACAAAAGGATTCAATATAATTATTGGCAATACACTTAAAATCAAAGTAGTAGAAAAGCTAATGCTTGACCCAGTTATCTTTAATGTATATAAGCTTATGGCAAAAGTATATATGGCTGTCCCAAATATTGATATCAAATTTGCTAGATAAAATAAAATAGAGTTTCTATCTTCTTTATTCTTTATATATTTCATTTTTATCACCTCTAGAAAATTGTATAATATCTTCTATACAACATATCAACCCTATATTTTTCGATATTTTTATTATATTTTAAAAAAAGGTAGGGTTAACCCTACCTTTTTCCAAAATA
>NZ_ASRV01000109.1 GCF_000401215.1 Clostridium sartagoforme AAU1
AACATATGAGTCTTCTTTTAAATATTTCAATATATTTTCAAGTGAAAAATCATTTTTATCAAACCAATAATTGCTACTACCTCCATAGTCTAAAAATATATCAATAGATTTTTTCTTTATTGGTATGTATTTAAAATCTGTACAAACAAACATTATATTCTTCTTAAAACTACTTCTTTCTATTAATGACTTTAAGTAATTATGTTTTTCAATATTATTATCTATAGCAATATACACACTATTATCTAAATTATCATATAAATTTCTTAATAGAAAACCTAATCCAGTTCCTATTTCTAATATTACTTTATTTTCAAAAGAAATTTTACATAGTTCATTACATGTCCAATCTAAGCCTTTTCTTAAATTCAAAATATAACTTTCATCTGTCTCTTTTATATAGTCTTTAATAATGAGATTATATATTTCATCACTATTTTTTACAAAATCATCGTCAACAATTAATATTCCTGATTTTATACTATATTGCATACCACAAGTACACTTTAATTTTCCTTCTAATATTTGATTATTTTTTATATTACCATCTTCTAAGTATAACTCATCCCCACATTTAATACATGATAATAGACTTAAGTTTTTAATATCTATTCCTAAATTAAAACTTTTTTGTATTTCTGTTGTATTTATATATTTTAATTTATTTATTAAT
>NZ_ASRV01000110.1 GCF_000401215.1 Clostridium sartagoforme AAU1
AATCTTGATTCTATATCTACTAATTCATTTATTTTTCTATTTACTTCCTTTTGTTTTAAATCAAATATATCATATAAAACATTATTTTTTCATTAACACTAAGTTTTCCTAATGTTTCGTACAAAAAAATGGATTTTATTTCATTCAAAGTAAAACCTAATGCTTTTAATTCTAAAATACTTTCAATCTCCTTTTGGCATTTTTCATTAAATTCATATTGAGCACCATTTTTATAAGGTATAATAAGACCTAAATCTATATAATGTCTAACAGTTTCAATACTTACTTTATTCCTTTTACTAAATTCTCCAATTCTCATATATACTCTCACTTTTCAATATTATAATATATATCATGCTTATAATCTAAATAATTCAGAATTATATGCCATTGTTCTAGATTCATTTAAATAAAATAATAAAATCAAAACCATATATATTAATTAATTTTATATTAATTTACTATATCTTTCAAACTTTTATAGTATTAAATTTATAAAAATATATGAAAATCACTATATTCATAATAATATTAAAATGGAGCTGCCTTATAACAGCTCCTAAAAATTATGCTTTATATAGGATATTACCTAATTATTTATGACCTTCCACTTGATTATCTATCTCTTTTTCTTTTTTATCATCAACAAACCATTTACATTGAGTAGTAGGATTACTTACTATTCCCAGTGCAACTAATATTGACAATATAGTATTTGTTATTGCTTGATATTCTTCTGGAATTACTTCTATACCTAATGAATTTAAAAGCATTGGTATTAAAGCAAATATGGATACCCATAATCCATAATTTTTGAATCTTGACCAATCAAATTCCATAATATCCCCTCCTTAATTCATAATATATTTTATTCACATAATTAAATTATGTGAATAAAAAAATAAAGTCATATTAAATTAAGACTTATTTAGCTTAATTTAATATGACTTTTGGAATTTAATCTAATTTTGATTCTAAAAAGGCTTTATAGCCTCTCATTGTTTCATATATATCTAATTTACTTGCAACTTCCCATGGAGCATGCATATTTTGTAGTGCTACTCCACAATCAATAACTTCCATATTATATTCAGCTAATATGTAAGCAATTGTTCCACCACCACCTTGATCTACTTTTCCAAGTTCAGCAGTTTGATAAGCAATATCATTTTCATCCATTATATTTCTAAGCCATGCCATAAATTCTGGATTTGCATCATTACAGCCTGACTTTCCTCTTGCACCTGTGTACTTACTAAACACAAGGCCTTTTCCAAAATATGATGAATTTTTCTTTTCCATTACAGATGGATAATTAGGATCATAGGCTGCTGTTACATCGGCTGATAGCATTTTAGAATTTGATAGAGCCCTTCTTAACTTTAAGCTTGAATATTCTCCAAGTCTATCCATTACTTCTGCTACTGTATTTTCAAAGAATTTTGAATGCATTCCTGTAGCACCATTACTTCCAACTTCTTCTTTATCTACTAGCAATATTACTGATGTATATCTAGTTTTGTCTATATCTAAAAGAGCCATTAATGAAGTATACGCACAAACTCTATCATCTTGACCATATGCCATTACCATACTTCTATCTAATCCATACTCTCTAGCTCTTCCAGCTGGAACTACTTCTATTTCAGCTGATAAGAAATCAGCTTCTTCAAAATCATATTTTTCTTTTAAGATATTAAGAATATTTGCCTTAACAGCATCTTTTTCACTACCTTCTAAAGGCATATTTCCAACTAATAAATTTAAATCTTCTCCTTCGATTACTACATTAGCTTTCTTTTGAAGTTGATCCGCTGATAAATGTATTAAAAGATCTGATATTCCAACTACTGGATCACTACTCTCTTCTCCTATAACTACATCTATTTTAGTACCATCTTTCTTAATCACTACTCCATGCAACGCTAGTGGAAGTGTAACCCATTGATATTTTTTTACGCCTCCATAATAATGTGTTTCCATCATTGCAAGATCTGAATCTTCATATAGTGGATTTTGTTTTAAATCTAATCTTGGAGAATCCACATGTGACCCTATTATTCTCATACCTTTTTCTAGCGGCTCTTCTCCTATAAGAAATAAGGCTAGTGCTTTATCTTTATTATTTATAAACACTTTATCTCCAGGTTTTAATTCTTCTTCATTTTCTATTACTTCTTCTAAATCCCTATACCCAAGAGCCATTGCCATATCTATACTAGTCAACACACACTCTCTTTCTGTTTTACATAATGACATATAGTCTATATAGCCGTTACAGAAATCAAATAATTCTTCCTTTTTATTACCTAAATATTTTTGCCAAGGATTTTTCTTATCTTCTTTATTCATATTATTCCTCCTAAAAACTATTATATTTATTATTATAACTTTTCTTTATATAATTTATTATTCTATTATCTTATCCATTCTATTTTCAATTATATCTACTGGAGTTACATCTGACATAAGTGAATGTCTATAATTTGCTGCTGCTGCCTCTATTATTACAGCAATATTTCTACCCGGTCTTACTGGTACTCTCAATCTTTTTACTTTAACTCCTAAAATATCTTGGCGTTCATCATTTAATCCTAATCTATCATAGTCTCCATCATCTTTCCAATGTTCAAAATGCATAAGTAATTGGATATCCTTTTCAGGAAGAATAGAACTTAAGCCGTACAATGATGAAACATCTATTATACCAATTCCTCTAACTTCAAGCATCCCTATTGTTATTCTTGGAGACCTTCCTATAAGTTCTCCATCTATTTCTTTTATATCAACTGCATCATCAGTTACTAATCTATGTCCTCTTTTTATTAACTCTAAAGCAGTTTCACTTTTGCCTATACCACTTTCACCTGTTATTAATATTCCTATTCCATATACATCTACTAAAACTCCATGAAGTCTAGTTTCCGGAGCTAATTGTCCTGCTAGGTAAATTGTTATTTTACTTATAAATTGAGTAGTTACTAACTTAGTTTTTATTATCCACACTTTATTTTTTTTCGCTGCCTTTAATAATTCTTCATGTGGCTCTAAATCCCTAGTTATAATTAAGCAATTTAAATTAAAACTAAAGTACTTATCTATTCTTTTTTTACGGAGTTCTACTGCCATAGCATCTAAGAAACTCCATTCTGCTTTACCTATAACTTGTATTCTTTCAGGAGCAAAATAGTTGTAAAACCCTGCTAATTGTAATCCTGGCCTATTTATATCATTAACAAAAATTTCTACGTTTTTATTTCCCTCTACTAATACTTCCATATCAAAATCTTTAATTAATTTTTCTACTGTAACTGACAAATTTATCACCCTTTAATTTCTTTTTTTTAATTCAACTGTTTCTAATTGAGCTTTGAAGTTACTTTTTACACTATCTATATATCTTCTTCTTAATATTTGTTGTTCTTCTTTTTCTGAATCATCTAACCCTTCTTCTTTGCTTTTTTTATAAAGTTCATTAATTCTTTTTATTATATCATCCATTTTCATATCCTTATATTCCATCCTTGGTTCTCCTTTGCTTTGACTAATTTTTATTTAACTCTTTATTACATTTTACCTTCTATTTTAATCAATATCAACTTATATAATTTCGACAAATTATAATATTAATTTTTTTATTAATCATTTACTTTAAGGTATCATTTTCAATTTATACCATTTATTTTAATATTTTCATTAAATTTACATAATTTTTATAGGTTATTTTGTTGTTATTTGTTTTATAAAACCATTTTACATTTTTACACTTTTTGGTATAATATTGTTATAACAAGATGTATTTTGTAAATAGATGGAGGTGCTACTAAAATGATTAAAAAACGTAGAAAACAAATAATAATTAAAAAAGCTATTCTAAATTTCTTACTAGGATATATTTCACCAAGCAACAAACTAATAATTTATCTTTCTCAAGATTTGGACAAGCTTATAAGTAAAACACAAAAGAATATATATAGAAAATATATTAAAAAACACTTTGGTAGCAACCCTTTGAAAAAGGTTGCCTAAATAATTTACTAATTATTTATTATGTATTAGAGGTATAAATTACTTTGTTTTATGAATATATAAATATAATTACTTATAATCAATAAAAATATAAAAACTTTTTATGGCTTTAAAAGTTTTTATATTTTTTTGAATTAAAAAACGCCTCAATATTTGAGGCATTAATACAAATTATATTACTAACATGTTTTTTAACCATATCTTTTTATGTTCAATGGAATCTCTTTTAATTAGCAGATAAATTCTTTAGCTACATCTTCAATAGTTACTCCATTTTCTTCTTTTGTAAATAGCGCCATGAATTGAATAGATTCATAATTTGATATCTCCATTTGAAAAGCCATAACTTCTCCTAAAACATCTAATTCTTCTACTATTTCTTCTATTATATCAACCACTTCATCGTTAGCATATTCGTAAAGATATGGGATAAAGTACTCCTTGAACCACTCACTACTTTCCTCTTCATAATCACTTTCATCATTTGAATAACTTCTAGCCGCATTTAATACATCTTCATCAAAATCTAAAAAGAATTTAACTAGAAATATATCATCTTTAGTTTTTAACTCTTCGATTTCAGATAATCCATTTTCATCTAATATGTTTATAATTTTATTAAAATCCATAATTTAACCTCCAAATTAATATAACAATTTTTTATATTCTTTTTTTACAGCTAAAAATTCTTTATCATCTTCAACTAAATTTAACTCTTCTTTTCCATCTACTTCATCTACTCTAAAAACATATACATCTTCACTTTGCTCATCCATCTGTGCTAAAAGTAAATACTCTGTTTCTTCTAAATAAACTCTAGCAACTGCTTCAAAGTCTACTTTATTACCCTCTTCATCTAAAAAACTCATTATTTTTCTTTCTTCTTTGTTAATGTTAAAATCTTTATCTTCCATTTTCTTCTCCTTTATATTAACTAATCATTTTTATTTTATATTTAAAAATAATTTTTTACTACTATTTTTATTCTATACATTTTTATTTATTAGTCAAACTTTGTAACTTTATATCTATTTTTCTCATATTATAAATTAAAAATATTTTCAGAGGATGAGTTTATGCTAGAAACAATATTATTAGTTTTATCAGTATCTATAGATTCATTTTTAGCAAGTATTGCTTATGGAACTAGCAAAATAAGAATTCCACTTTTATCAGCTCTTATAGTTGATATTATCTCAGCTAGTATGTTAGGATTTTCCTTGTTAATAGGAGGATTTCTTCAAAATTATATTTCTTCTAATATTGCAAAAATAATAAGTTTTTTTATACTTTTTTTCTAGGTATATATAGACTTTTTGAAAGCTTACTCAAATCATATATAAAAAAAGATCACATAATTTTTCGCCTTTAACCTTTAAAGTATTTGATTTTAAATTTGTTCTCCAAGTATATGCTGATGAAGTCAAAGCAGATTTTGATAAATCTAAAATACTTACTCCTAAAGAGGCCTTTTACCTTGCCTTTGCTCTTTCTTTAGATAGCTTAGCTGTAGGGTTTGGTAGTAGCCTTATTTTTATTAATTATATTCAAGTTTTTATAGTTGCTCTTATTATAGGACTTGTATCAATATTATTAGGGGCATTTATCGGAAGAAAATTCATAGAAAATATAAACCTAAATCTTTCTTGGTTATCAGGAGCAATGTTAATTATCCTTGCTTTTTTAAGAGTATTTTAAAAAGCTTGTAGTTTATAGTTATACTATACTAAAAATACAAGCTTACATATGTTTTATTGAAAGCTAAGAAAATAAAATTTTGTGAAGCCTCTTTATCAATTAAACTTTTTATAATATCTAAATAAAAAGGAAGCTGCAATAGCTTCCTTTTCTATTTTATTTAGTTGTTTCTTTTTTCTTTTTATTAAATACGAAGAATGCTCCAGCACCTACTATAATCAAACCTATAACTAATGGGTAAATTGGATTATTTCCACCTGTTGCTGGCAAAGAACCTCCATTATCG
>NZ_ASRV01000111.1 GCF_000401215.1 Clostridium sartagoforme AAU1
CTTGATTTTTTCCATTAGGATTTTCTATCTTTTCAACTACATTTTCTACAGGATCAGGATTTTCATTATCCATTTTTACAGTAACTTCGCATGTAGCCTTAAAGTTTCCATCCTTTGTTGTAACCGTTATTGTTGCTTTTCCTTCTCCTACTGCTATTACTTTTCCATTTTCATCAACCTTTGCAACTTTTTCATCACTTGAAGTCCAAGTAACTTCTTTATTTGTTGCATCTGATGGTAAAATACTTGCTTTTAATTCTAAGCTTTCATTTAGCTTTAATTCTGCTGTTGTCTTATCTAAGCTTACTCCTGTTACTTTTACTTCTTGAACCTCTTTACCCACTACTATTCTGCCTTCAACTAAATAGTTTACATCTCCAAGTTTCTTAATATAAACTTCTAATGCTTCATCCAATGCTTGGAACTCATTTTCTGTTTTAGCATTCTTAAAGTGTGGATATTCATCTCCTCCAGCTGCCATAAAATCATTTGTAGCAACAAGATATTTTGCATTCATATCTAATGCTTTTCCATCTATAGTTATGCTAAATACTCTATTACCAGCTTCTTTATCCTTATCAAAAGCATATTTTATACCTGCTACATGAGTAAATTGTCCTGCAGTTGCTGGATATGATTTAACTCCATGTTCAAGAATATCTTTAATTTGTGCTCCTGTTAAATACTTAGTAACTATAAAGTTTCCAAATGGAAGGACTTTAACAACTTCTCCCTTTGTTATTTCACCTTCATTTATGCTATCACGTATTCCACCACCATTTGTTATGGCAATTTGAGCACCTGTTACATAAAGCATTGCATCAGTAATTAAGTTTCCAAGATTAGTTTCTTTTGTTCTAGCATTTTCTCTTGCTCCGTCTAAAACAACCTTAGAATTTCCTATTACTTTTGATAAAATAACATTTTGTGCCTCATCAATTTCCTTTATTTTTGATGTTACAGTTTCATCTGCCTCTATAGTAGATGCTGTACTCTTTGGAATTAAAGTTGCAACTGTATTTACTAATTTCTTTGTTTCTTTATCTACAATAATTTTTACTTGTCCAAGATTTGCTTCATATTCCCCTGTACTTACTATTATTGTTCCATTATCAGCTTCAAGTCCTGTTGGGTATTTGCTATGACTATGTCCATCTACTATAATGTCAATACCTTCAACAGCTTTGGCTATCATTGGAGAAGTTATTTCACTAGAATCATCTGTTCCAATATGAGCTATTGCAATTATTACGTCTGCTCCTTTTGCCTTTAATTCTCCAACTTGTTTTTTAGCACTTTCTATAGGATCGTTAAAGTTTATTCCTATAACATTATTAGGATTAGTCTTATATGCTGTTTCTGGAGTTGATAATCCAAAAAATCCAACCTTAACTCCATCAATTTCCTTTATTATATTTGAATTTAATAATGATTTATCTCCCTTCATAACATTTGAAGAAATTATAGGGAATCCATTACTTCCTTCTGATGCCATATTAGCAAGTTCTAAAAGTCTTTGATATCCATAATTAAAGTCATGGTTACCTGGAGTCATTACATCGTAACCTGCAAGTTTCATTAAAGTTACAATATCTGCTCCTTTATTCATAGTTGCAAATGGTAACCCATGTAGAGTATCTCCCGCATCTACTAATATCGAGTTTGGTATGCTCTTCTTAATTGCAGATATTGTGTCTATTCCAATAACGCTTGAATCACTCTTAACTCTACCATGAGTATCATTAGTATGAAGTATTGTTATTTCAACATCATTACTTGGTAACTTTTCAATTTCAGCTGAATCCCTAACTCTTAATCTATGACTTCCTGCTGGTTCTTCTGATGCCAGTCCTATTGCAGAAACCTTATCACCTACATTAATTCTAGATTTCCATTCATCATCTACTCCTGGATTTTTGCTGCTTCTAATATATCCTTCAACATAAACCCTTGCTTCCCCAGTTCCATCATTTACAAATATATCTTGTCCAACAATTCTAGTTACTCTTCCTTCTACTTTTACTAAAAGTCCTTCTTTTGCTTCAAGCATACTATCCTTAGTTGAAAGTTTAGTAGGCTGTACTAAGTTAATATTTTCATCTATAATTTTTAATCCTAAACTTTCATTTTTAAGTGCAACTTGTGCATCACCTAAATATGAGGATACTTTTCCTTGAATTCTTACTTTTTGACCTAATTTCACTGCTGTGGTTGAAACTCCAAATATAGTTAGCCCAGCTGTTTCATCTTGAATATAAATAACATCAAAGAATGAATTTCCTGGTGCTGCAATATTAGATGCTGCAGTTACATAACCTTCAACTACTACTGTTTCACCAAATCTATCTGGAAGATTGTTATTATCAGCATCTACTCTAACATCAGCAATCTTGCTTACTGGAAGCTCTGGTGCTGAAGCAAGCTCTTTAAGAACTTTCTCAGTTATTTGGTAGTTAGAATAATCTAAACCATCCATTTCAAAATTTGAGAAGAATGTAGCTCCTGATACTACAACTTTAGCTCCGTTCTCTAAAGTTTCAACGGCTAATCCTACAACGTCACCTTTTTCTACAATTGTATTATCACCTTGTTTATCAGCATCATTTCCATAAGTAGTTGCATGTCCTCTTACTAAAACATCAATATTTGATTTATCAGATGGCATTATAAGTGTTGAGCCACTATAAAAACTATATTTCTTAGTAGTGTCTATTCCATTCAGCCAACTGCTATTTGTGTTATAATCATCAAAATATAATCTGTAATTTTGACCACCATTTTCATTATCATCAGTAGCTTGGTCATCATTAAATCTTATTTTAGCTCCTATTGCTTCAAGTACAGAATTCCCTTGTCTTGCATTTCCATACTCATCTTTAGCGTCTCCATAATCAGCCTTAGAAGTTATTGCAATATTTCCTCCATTTTTAACAAATCTAGCTATTGCTGCTAACTCATCCTCAGTATATTTTTGAGGTGTCAATCCATATGCATCTTTTACCGTACTTTGAGGGTCTGACATTATAAGTAGTGATGCTCCCTTTAGCACTTCATCTGTTATAGGTTTAGTATTTATAATTGATTTTATTTTATTTTGAGCCATTAATGCAGTTAATGTAGTAACTTTTCCTGAATAATCTCCGGATACATATTGATTTTGATGTGCACCATCTATAACAACCTTAGAAACTTCATTAGCTCCTAAAACTTCAACTTCAATAGATCCCTTAAATTCCTTAACTATTCCATTTATAGTAGCTGTTACTTTTACTTGGAATGAATAATCTCCAGCTTTAGCAAATGAATATGGTAATTTTGCTACTATTGATGATCCTGCATCTATCTTTTCAATAGTTTCAGTTTTTATAGCTTCATTTCCATTATTTAAATAGTACTCTACTTTAATATCATTTATAGCTGCTGCTTCATTATTATATATAGTAGTTCCTATATTAAACTCTTCACCAGCTATAATTACTTCTGTATCAGAATCTACTGTAGAAATTCCAAAGTTTTCTCTATCTCCTACCCAAATTGCTGATGTTACAGCTATATCTTTATCTGCTTGATCTACTCTTACATAATAATATGAACTATTTGATTTATCTATTGAAAAATTCCATTCTTTAACCGTAGAATTTATATTATCAATAGATTGTATAACCTTGCCTCCATCACCAATTATTGATATCTTCTTTATATTATCCCCATTATCTATATCTTCAACATTTACTTTGAAATCTAATTTATCTGTTTTAGGTAATATAGACCCCATAGTACTTCCATTAACTTCATAAGAAATTCTTAAGTTTTCATCTTCAGTTGCATAAACTCTTCTTTCTTTTATTGCATCATAAACAGAGTCTCTTGAAAGGTCTGAAGCTTCTATAACAGTTCTTGCAGTGTTAGCATTACCCCATTTGCCTTTATGGTTATCTTGGTTATTTGTTGGAGCAACATGCCATCCCTTATCTAAAGCTCTTGTATAATACTCATATGAAGGGAAGTATCCAGAACTTCTAATAGCTCCTTCACCATTTCCAACTTCAATTAATGTTACTTGTTTATCTATTTCTGCATCATAAAATGCAAAGTCACTAAAATCTCCAAAAGTTTTTCCTGGGTGATTTAGTTGTGATATTGATTGTTTTTGTGTTTTTAAAGCATTATAATATGCCTTTAAATCCATTTTACTATTTGTTCTTGTTTCAAATCCTGGTGTATTAAAAGTATTAATATGTCCATATCCACCAGTAGAACCTGACCAAGTCATTTCATATCCATAAATAGCAACAAAGTCACCATCTTTATTATATTTATCTGCTGCACTTAATCCTTTATTCCAAGCTGCACTCTTTGATCCATCAGCTATATTAGCTAATTTATCATTATCAAACCAATTAGAGTGATCTGTTACAGCTAAAAAATCTACTTTTGCAGTATTTTCAGCATATTGATATGCTTCATCTACTGAACCTGTACCATCGGATATATTAGTATGAGAGTGAAGTTGTCCAAAATATAAATTTTTACTTACTTCACCAACTGTAAATTTCCATTCCTTTGAAGTTAAGTTTCCTAATGTGTCCTTAACCTCAACTAAAACCGTATGAGTACCATCATCTAAATCTTCTGATACAGAATATTTTATAGTTTGATTGTCTTTAGATATGTTAGCGGTTACATCATTTCCGTCAAGTAATAATTTAACTGAACTCATATCTACGCCTGATTCATCATTAAATGTTGCGCTAACTTCAGGTTTTCTTAAATTTCCTATATTTTGTCCATTAGATGGTTTTAAATCTGTAACTGTTGGGCCAACTTTATCTATAGCCTTATTTACAGTTACTTTACATTCTGCTTTTATATCAGTTTTTATTTTTGATTTAACTTCTATAGTTGTTTGTCCCTCTTTAATAGCAACAACTTTTCCATCATTATCTACTGTTGCTATTTCAGGATTTAAACTTATATATTCAACACCTTTTTCTGTTGTATTTTCAGGGATATAAGCAAGTGTTAAGCTTTTATTTTCTCCAACTTCTAAAGATATGTTTGCATCAATATTTAATCCAGTTAATGCAATATCTACAGCTGAATAACTTGAACTTCTAGGTGTTGGTTCTTTTGCATAAAAATCATTTTCATTATTGTTTGTATCCCAACCGTTAGTTTCTCCATCTGAAGAACCGTTATTGTCCTTACGTTGAATACTTTGAGTGTTACTCATTCCCTTAGCAGTACTATTTCCTTCTGATTCATTAGCTGTTCCTATACCTACTAAGTCAATGACTTGTAAACTATTGTCTATAAGTCTAACTTTACAGTCGGTACCACTCATCGCTATTTTACCATCTGTTACATCTGGATTGGGTAATTCATCTGTTCCATTTGATCCTTTTGCTTCTTGTATTAAGTAATATCCATTACCTTTAATAACTCCTGCTAAAATAGTAACATTTGTTGTTCCTACAAAACTACCTGTTTTGGATGCATACTCTATTTTCCAACCATCAATGTTTATATCAGTATCAGTTGGATTATACAATTCAATGAAATCGTTTTTATACTTCGCTCCACCATTTCCTCCACCGCCATAAACTTCACTTATTACTACGTTATTTGCTTTTTCTGCTTTAACTTCTTTTACTGGTACTGTTACTAATCCTAATATCATCGTAAGTGTCATAAATGAGCTTAACAATCTGCTTTTTAAAAGCTTTTTCATATTCATCCCCCTTAAAATATTTTTAATAAGCTCTTGATATAAGTATTTATTCCTATATCTTTAATTAATTATGTCTGACTTATAATGCAAATTTTAAAATAGATTTTTTTGTACCGACCTAAAGAAATCCCCCCTTTATTCTTTCTAATTTAATTTTATCACTTACTCCCTCTTCTTCAAGTTAAATGTACTTATATTTGGTAATTATTTTAATACATATATCGACACTATCTTTAAATTTTATATTTTAGCACTTTACATATTATATATTTTTTTGAAATTATTTTATTATCCAACGTGTTATATTAAAGTTTTTCGTATTATGTTAAGTAAATTATACTTGTTACGTTAAGTAAAATTTTAATCAAATATATTTAATATACTTAATAAAAAATGGATTATATTTTAATTTTTAAAAT
>NZ_ASRV01000112.1 GCF_000401215.1 Clostridium sartagoforme AAU1
TTTGATTTTTTCCGTTAGGATTTTCTATCTTTTCAACTACATTTTCTACAGGATCAGGATTTTCATTATCTGCTTTTACAGTAACTTCACATGTAGCCTTAAAGTCTCCATCCTTTGTTGTTACTGTTATTGTTGCTTTTCCTTCTCCTACTGCTATTACTTTTCCATTTTCATCAACCTTTGCAACTTTTTCATCACTTGAAGTCCAAGTAACTTCTTTATTTGTTGCGTCTGCTGGTTCAATGCTTGCCTTTAATTCTAAGTTTTCATTTATTTTTAATTCTACAGATATCTTATCTAAGCTTATTCCTGTTGCTCTTATTACTGGCACTTCTTCTGCTGCTACAGTAACCTCACATACCGCCTTAAAGCTTCCATCCTTTGTTGTAACTGTTACTGTTGCTTTTCCTTCTCCTACTGCTGTTACTTTTCCATTTTCATCTACCTTTGCAACTTTTTCATCACTTGAAGTCCATGTAACTTCTTTATTTGTTGCATCTGCTGGTGAAATACTTGCCTTTAACTCTAAATTTTCGTTTATCTTTAATTCTGATGTTGTCTTATCTAAACTTACTCCTGTTACTTTTACGTCTTTCGGATTTTCTTCATCTGGATCTGCTGTACAGTTAACCTTCATTATTATTTCCTTAGTTGCTTGTGAAGCTCTGCCATCATCAGTATACCAAGGTAAATCAATAGTTTCTTGTGTTGGCTTTATACCAAGTTTAAATTCATTGATACCAGATTCTAATTTTATTCCTTCTACATATACATTACCATACTCATCCATAGCGTTAGGATATAATGTATTAATATCTTCACCGTTTATTGTAAACTTAACTCCATATGGAACACTAGCTTTTAAAGTAAATTCTTTATCTGAAGTTTCATATTCAATATTTTCCCCATAAGAAATTCTTGGCATCGAAATAGTCATTGGCATATCACCCCAACGTAGTATATAATCATCAACTACCATTGAGTTTCCACCTTGATTTTTAACGGTTAATTTCATATTAGTATCAGTAGAACTATAAGCCCAGTTTCCATAGTCTTCTGTATCATTTGCAAGACGATTATGACTTGTAAATGCTTCTGTAGCCCATGAACCTCTTGTGTACTTATATTGAATGCTCTTTCCTGCCATCATTTTAAATTTATACTCCACTATATCTCTAGATGTTGCACCACTTGGAACAGTAAGCCTTCCACCTGAAGCATTCCATCCATTTAAGTCCCCAGCAATATAAATATCATCTGTAGCAGGTGTATAGCTTGGAATGTGTAATCTTAATGTTACATCAACCATAACTAATTTTGGAGTAACAGTTTTTCCTTCTGAATCAGCTCTATTATAGAACTTATCATAAGCAGCAACTTTATAAGTGTACTCTTTATCGTTACTTACTGTAAAATCAACAAATTCCTTAGCAGTTTTATCTACTACAGAAATTTTTACAAATTCATTATTTCCTTCTTTACGATATATTTCAAATCCTTCTACATCTGATTCATCTGATGTCCAATCAAGTTTTACTCTATTAGATTCTACAACTATATCGCTTAATACAGGTGCACTTGGCGCTGTAGTATCTTCAGTACTCATTATAGCTTTCATTGTTACTTCTTCTGATTCTGTGTAATTATCACCTGCATTTGTAGTACCTCTAGCATAATAATTATATACACCAGCTTCTGTTGGCTCAAATGATGCATAGTAAACTTTTGTTCCATCTTCAGCATCTGCTTTATATCTTAGCTTAGTACTATTTGCATTATCCTTTGATGTTCCTTCTTTGTAATACATTAACTTAACTTCAAAGTTTGGAATATCTTTTCCTTTATATTCCTCATTATCAGTTAATCCAGGAATATTTACATTTACAGTTATTTCTTCTGTTTTATTTCCTATTCCAATAGTTAAATCATTTACTAAATTAGGCATACTAATTGACTTAATAGTATATGATGGAAGTGCAGTTACTGAATCACTAAAGTCACTTTCCCCACCATCTTTAATTGCTGTAACATAATAATAGTATCTTACGCCATCAACAACACTCTTGTCTTCAAAGCTTGGCTTATCTATTGAGTCAATCTTTTCAGCCTTTTGACCTTCAAGATTAGTTCTGTAAACATTGTATTTAGTAGCTCCTTTAACATCATTCCATGTTAATATTACTTTTCCTTGCTCTGCATTAGCTTTAAGTCCTTGTACCTTTTCAACACTTACAATATTGTTAGTAGATACCATCATTAATCCTGTTTGAGCTGGAATTGTAATTTGAACTTTTCCATCCTTAACAGTTGATGTTATATTTCCATATAACTTATCTTTTAAACTTAATCCTTCTGGTAAAAATCCTGTTACATCTGCTTCAATAGTTTTTTCTTCAGCTGATTGATTTAATACTAACAATGCTCCCTTTTCAGAATTTCTTCTTGCATAAGCAATTACATTATCACTTGAATATGCAGTTTGAATTTCACCAGTTGCAAATAAATCAAGATTTTCATTTCTTGTTTCTGATGCTTTTTTATAAACATTAAATAACTCTGAATATCTTCCAACTGCTGAATAATCTCCATTATTTTCTGAAACTCTTTCCCATGGGAAACTTCTCCTTGAATCTGGGTCTTTAGTTCCTGTTACACCAACTTCATCACCATAATAAATAGTTGGAGCTCCTGGATATCCCATTTGGAAGATTGCAGTTAAAGCTTGAAGTTTCAATGCATTATCTGAAGCTTCTGGAGCAATCTTTGTATTTTCCTCTTCCCATGTAGGATTATCTATTTTAGTTATATTTCTAATAGTATCATGAGAATCTACTAGGTTCAACATAGCTTGCCAAGCTTCTTTTGGATAATTCTCTCTAATAACTTCTAGTGCATTATTAAAGTTTTCTGCATTACCATTCATTATATAATTTTGAAGAGCAGCTCTAAATTGATAATTCATTACTGAATCAAATTGATCTCCTAATAAATAATGAGTTGCAACTCCCCATTCTTCTCCTAATATAACCGGATCATCAATTACATTTCCATTTGCATCCAATTTCCCTGCAGTTGATTTAACAGCTTCTCTAAACTTTTGCCATGTAGCTGTTGATACATCTGGAGCAACATCTAATCTCCATCCTCTTGCTCCCATCCACATCCATCTTTGAGATGCTGCATATTGAATTTGCTCTTGTGCTTCTTCTTCAGTCATAGCATTTAAATCATATCCAATAACATTTTCTCTATAATCAACATTATTCCATTCATGATTTCCTGAAATGGCTAATTCATCCCCTGCTTGTGGTTCTTTAGCTTCCATTACTGGTAATGAATCATATCCCCACCAACCTTCATATTTATAATGTTGGTCTTTCTTCTCTAAGCTATTTCCGTCCTTATCCCTTACAACCCACTCATTTTCTACTTTAAACCAATTTGTGAATTCAAAATCTTCTGGATAAGAATAGTTTTTACCAGTTAAAGGATTTTTAATGCTTTCAAATTCTTTAATTACTGCTTTTTCTGCTTTTTCTTGAGACATTCCAGTATTTACTTTATCCCATACTTTTCTCCAATATTCATAAGCACCAATTTCTGGATACTTCTCATATCTATCAAAATATATAGAATCATCACCAACATGATTAAATACTCCGTCTGCTATTAATTTAATACCTTTTTCTTCTGCAGCTTTAGCAAATGCTTGATAAATTCTATCTGAAGCTGCTCTTGTTGCCTCATAATTTAATCCTGAAGTAGCATCACCAACTTTATTATAAATAGGTTGTCCAAACATTGGGTCTAAAGATTTATAATCAGTTGCATCATATTTGTGGTTAGATGCTGCCCATGCTACTGGATTTAAATAAATAACGCTTACACCTATAGATTTTAAATAATCTAACTTTTGTTCTATTCCTTGAATATCTCCACCATAAAACTCATTTGTCCAAACATTATCTGTTTCTGAATTAGGATAATATGGCTTATTTTCTGGAGTACTATGCCTTGGATTTTCTGGATAATCACTCCAATCCCCCCATACTTGTGATTGTGAAGGTTCACCATTAACTCCACCATCGAAATATTGAAGTTTATATGGTTTAATTTCTCCATTTTCTAAAGTATAACCTCTATATCCATCTATTAACTTTGCTCTATTGTTATCTTCATTCCCATCAAAGAATCTATCCGGGAATATTTGGTATACTATAGCATCCTTCATCCAATCAGGAGTTTTATAATCCTTAGCGTATACTGTTAAATTATATGGCAGTGCACCTTCTTCTGCAGTAGTACCACTTCCACCACTTAAACCATCATCACCATATTCAACCTTAGTTTTACCATCAACTAATATAAATTTATAACTCCATATTCCAATACCCTTAAAATCTGTTTTTGGTATTATTACTTCATAATAATCTGTTTCTCCTATTGTTGTTGCTTTTCTCATATCGTAGCTTTTTGCTATTCCATTGCCATCTATAAGTTCAGTTTTTGCAACTTGTACATCATCTTTAGCAACCCCAATTCTTAATGTTAAATCCTCAGTTTCTTCTTTTATTGCACCAAATGGTTTTTTATATGTTATACTTCTTGAATCAAATTTTATTGCTGATTTATTTATAAGCCCATCAAAATTTCCTTCTGTTGGCTTGTAGTTATGAGTTAATATCTTGTTACCTTTATAATCAATAGTAAAAGTAACATCTGCTACATCTAAAACATTAACTACTAAATTAGCTCCATCATTACTTCCATAACTTTCATCCCAATTTGCTCCAAAGGCTACCTTAGCTTCAAATTTTCCTACTGGTAAATTCCTTTGTAGCTTGTACACACTTCCATCAAAGTTATAATCAACAAACATTTGCTTAGCATTTGCAGGAGCCCAAGTTCCTTCACCAAATACTGATTGGATATCTCCAACTAATCTTGGCCATTTATCACTAGTTAATTCTGGAACATATTGAGATAATCCATCAACTCCTGGAACATTTATTCTAATTTGATTTAGCTCCTCATTAACATAAAAATTAACTTTAGTTTTTTCAGCTAAATTTAAAATAAAGTTATTTCCATTATTGCTGAATCCATCCCACGTTCCATTCTTTACAATTTTAAACTCATGTTCACCAGCTTGTAAAACTGTTGAATATTCGTAAAAACCATCAACTAAATGTTTTAATTGAGTTTCTGGATTGCTAGCATTCCATCCTTGGAAAGAACCTGCTATATACCATTTACTTTTTCCTCCAGGCTGATTAACAAGTTCATCTGCAACTATTCCATCTTCTTCAACTACTGCTGGCTTAACATAGTAAGTTTTATTATCATCTTGCTTATAAAAAACTTCTAAATCACCATTGCAATCTAAATATGCTAAGTCTATTATTCTTTCAAAACTATCTTCTTTTTCCCAATTCCCATATTTCCCTTTAGTACCTATTGTCTTTGTAGCACTTTTAATATCAGTATAAGAAATTGTTGTTTCTGCTCCAAATTCATTTTGTTTATCAAAAATTCCCTCTACCCCTGTAGAACCTCCTGTAATCCAGTTCCATAAAGACCATCCTTGGTAATCTTTATTAGGTCTATTATAATTTACTTTAATATTAATTTTATCAAAATTCTTATATAAAGGCTCATATTCTATACTTTTTGGTTCTGCATTATTTCCACTATCTAATTTTCCAGCTGTAATTACAATTTCAGCTTCTCCTTTAGATAAGTCATATTTAACTTCTCCTGTTGCCTTTGTTTCCCATTCACCTTTTTTTACTATTAGTCCAAGTTCTCCAGATGCAGGTACATCAATTACTGCATATACACCTTTTTCATCCTCATGTGTAAAATCAATTGCTTTACCATCATTACTTGGCCACCAAGTCCAAATATTCCATCCAGAATAGTCACTATCTTCTTTAAAGAATCTAACTTTAACTTTTTGATTCCCAGTAGTTTCTGCTTTAACTACATTATTAGGCACAGGTATTAATGTTAAACAAAATAGTATAAGTGTAAAGATACTTAGCTTAGCTTTGTGTTTTAAAACACTTTTTACCCTCATAAAAATCCTCCTTTTTATATTAAATTATCAAAGATCTCTTCGGAAACGTTTCCATTTTAAAGTTTATACATTTACTTATATAATTCTATTATGGAAATCATTTCTTATTCCAATTGTAATTCATTAATTTAAAACTTTCCACATATTTTGAATTTTTTGTATATTAGTACAAACTATTTTATCTTTGTACACTAAAAATATTTATTGACAAGATTTTATCTCATTGCTAAAATGATATAGTTAGTATAGTTTAACTCAAAGTTTACTATTACTAAACTTTTATATATTTTTAGGAGGTTTCATGAGCGAAGCATTTTTGCTAATTAAATATCTATCTATTGGATGGAATTAAATTTATAATTTTGGAGGGATTTTTATGAAAATTGAACAACTTGGAAGACACATTTTAGTGGAATATTATAACTGTGACAAGGAAATTTTAAAGGATCATTCTATTATAGAAGAGCATATGAAAGAAGCTGCTATTGCCTCAAATGCTACAATAGTTACTAGTTGTTTCCACAAATTTAATCCCTGGGGAGTAAGCGGTGCCGTTATAATCCAGGAATCTCATCTTACAATTCATACATGGCCTGAATATGGTTATGCATCAGTAGATCTTTTTACATGTGGTGATACTGTTAATCCTTGGCTTGCATTTAAGTATCTTGAAGATGCACTAAAAGCTGAAAGAAGTGAATCTACTGAAGTTGCAAGAGGTTTAGTTGATAAGGTTAAGGCCTTTTCCAACGGAGCATATGATAATATTCAAGTAAAACATAAAATGGAGGGTTAAGATATGGATATGGAATTATGGTATACTGAAAATCAAACTCAAAATGTAAATTTTTCTATGAAGGTTAAAAATCATTTGTATTCTGAACAAAGCCCATTTCAAAAGATTGATGTATTAGATACTTATGAATTTGGAAGAGTACTTGTAATTGATAACTGGACAATGGTTACTGAAAAAGATGAATTTATTTATCATGAAATGATAACTCATGTAGCTATGGCTACTAATAAAAATATAAAGAATGTGCTGGTAATAGGTGCTGGAGATGGCGGTACTGTTAGAGAATTAACAAGATATAATAATATTGAAAATATAGATATGGTTGAAATAGATGAAGCTGTTGTTAAAGCTTCAAAAGAGTTCTTACCTTTTACATCTTGTAAATTAGATGATGGAAGAGTTAACTTATTTTTCGAAGATGGGATTAAATTTGTTAAAGGTAAAGAAAATTTATATGATTTAATTATAATAGACTCTACCGATCCAATAGGACCTGGAGAGGGATTATTTACAACTGAATTTTATAAAGATTGTTTTGCCTCATTAACAGAAAAGGGAATCTTAATAAATCAATGCGAAAGTCCTTACTATCCTCATAATTCAAAGGAAATGAAAAGATCCTTCAGTAAACTGAAAGGGATTTTCAATATTTGTGAGGCTTATCAATATCATATGCCTACTTATGCATCAGGTCATTGGATGTTTTGTTTTGCATCAAAAAAGATACACCCTTTAAAAGATTTTGATGCTGATAACTGGAAGTCTTTAAATTTATCAACTAAGTATTATAATACTGACTTACATATAGGTGCATTTATGCTTCCAAACTATGTTAAAGAGTTATTGAATGATTAGTTAATATAAAAGCTTATGTATTATCCAATACATAAGCTTTTATATTTATGTACAATATTAATCTATTATTTTCACATTAGTTATAATTATATATATTATATTAATATATAAATGATTATAAGAGGATTAAGCATGTATATAAAATCTACTAATTTACAAAATAAAGACCTTTCACTAACAGTTTATACCAATACAGCACTAGTTAATGAAACTAGAGAGATTTTAAAGCCTAAACCTGATTCTAACCCCTATGTCACTATTGAATATTTGGACATAAGTAAGTTTTTAAATGAAACTTCTGTTATTGTATTGGGGGTAGATGATTTTGCAATGATTTTTAACTATATTTGTTGTAATGCTAAAGACTCAAATACAATATCTTGTAGTAATTGTGAAAGTTTAATTCCTAATTCAATTTTAATTAAAGGGACAGATAAAAAACTAGATAATATTAAACTAAGCTATCTTACTGATAATATAAGATGGTCTAGCAGTTATGTAATAATTTTACAAGAAGAAACTCTGGAAATTCACTGTTGGTTTAATCTTGTAAATAAATCTGGAATAGATTATAACAATACAACATTAAAAGTTATTGCTGGAGATGTTAATTTAGCTTATAAAAACTTATATTTAATTAATACCCCTATTCAGTCTACTACTCTAGAAAGTACGATAGTTGATAGTGGAATTATTGATTACTATATTTATACTATTCCTGGCAAATATTCTTTTCTTAATAATACAATAAAACGTATAAAGAATTTCTTTAGAGGAGGAATTAAATATACTAAACTTTATGATTTTGGATATGACTCTATAAATGCTAACATAGTAATTAAATTTCAAAATACAACTGAAAATAATTTAGGAATTCCACTTCCATCCGGCAGTATAAACTCATATACTAAATATGGTGAAAATTTAGAGTTTGTTGGTGGTAGTTCTATAAAAGGTATTGCAAAAGATAGGGAAGTTTCTTTTGTAATGGGAAAAGCCTTTGATGTTACTTCACAGAGAAATTTAATTAATTTTCAAAAATACAAAGATTATATGTTTAAGCAAGTTCTTTATATAATAACTAACACAAAAGATGAAGAAATTCCTATAAAAATATGTGAGCCAATTTTTGCTCCTTGGGAAATAGATTATTCTACTGATAAGTATGATATTGATGCAAATGGTAATCCATGTTTTAATATAACTGTGGGTCCTAACTCTAAAAAGGATATACTTTTCAATTATAAATATGATGTCAAATCTACTTAAAATACAAGGTACTATAGAATTACTTTTCTATAGTACCTTGTATTTATTTCTTTATTTTAAATATATCTATTGAGATATTTAAATTATTTGAACTTTCCATAGCCTTATTTGTGTTGAGCATAGTTTCATCTGATTTATTGCTTGCATCAACAATTTTATTAGATATATTAGTTATTCCGTTGCTTCCCTCTATTGTTGCTTTAGATACTCCATCCATAATATCTGATATTTCTTTTATTGATATTAATAAATCACTAGAAATTTTATTAAATTCACGTACAATACTATCTATTAATTCTCCATCATTTCTGTAAGTTTCTGTAACAGTTATCATATTGGAGAATTCTTTTTGTAAATCCTCATCCATAAATTTAATCAAATTATTAGAGCCATCAATAAGACTGTTAACCGCACTTGATATATCGTTTCCTGTTTCTTTTATCTTTATTACAGACTCCTTAGAAGCTTCTGCCAGCTTTCTTATTTCTTCAGCTACAACTGAAAATCCTCTTCCTGCTTCACCAGCTCTTGCAGCTTCTATAGATGCATTTAACGCTAAAAGATTGGTTTGTTCTGTAATTTCTATTATTATTTCAGATAATTCATAAATCTTATTGATTACCTTAGTTTTATCTATTGCATCTTTTAGTGACACTTTAGAGTTGTATAAGATATTATTTGTATTTTCTAATCCTAAACTAACAGAACTTTTATTATCTAATGCTCTCTTACTTATTTCACTTGCTATCTCCGCTCCTTCATTTGCCTTGTTAGCAATTGATTCTATAGATAATTCAATACTCTTAATTGAGTGATCGATTTCCTGTGTTGATGCAGAGGTTTCTTCCATTACTGCTGTTATTTCTTCTGAAGTTGCTGCAATATTTTCTAATGAATCATTTAGATTATTCATATTGTCGTTTATGCTTATTATAGAAACTTCTGTATTTTTTGATTGTACTTTAACATTTTTTATCAAATTACTTAAAGAATCTTGTATTGTTCCTATATATTTCAAGATTATTCCAAGCTCATCTTTTCTATTTGAAATTTTCTTATCAATTCCTCTTGAAAAATCACCTTTTGAGATTTCTTCCATCTCTCTTACTGCTAATTTTAATGGCTTGATAATATTTTTAGTTATAATAGCAGCAGCTATTATTCCAATAAAAAATACTGCTATGATACTAATAATTAGTAATGATATTAATTTATCTACAGCTTGTTCATTTTCTGTTTTTATATTTTCAGCTAAGGTGTTCGTATAATTTGAAAGTTTATTTAATTCATATCTAAAACCTTCACCTAAGTTTATCTCTATTTCCTCTAATTTTTTCTTGGCTTCACTTTCATTTCCTGATAAAGCTAAATCAATAACTTTTTTTTGTTCTGCTCTGTATGAGTTTAATTTAGTTTCTAACCCTATTATTGCCTTGCTTGTATTTTCATCAATATATATATTTTTATAATTGCTAAAACTTTCATTAAATTTTTCTTCACTATTTATTATTTTCTCATGTTCTTCTTTTTGATATTCTTTATTCTCACTATTTAGAATCATTTTATAAATGCTTGCTTCAATACTTCTCTCTTCATTTATGCTATTATTTAGATTTAATACTGATAAAAAGTTCTCATTATACATTTTTTGCATTCTTTCATCAGCCTTATTAATTTGAAATATACCAATTCCACCAATAACAAGCATCATTAATGTCAATGTAGTAGTTAATATATATATTTTTACTCTAACCTTTAAATTTTTAATCATACATCCACCTCGCTAACATTTTTGTATTACAATTTAATTATCCAATAATTTATATTTTTAGTCAAAATATAAATTATATATTGTCAAAACTTTATAATAATTGTCAATATACTATATGAAAAAGTTAACATTTATCAATTTAATTTTTAGTTGCTGTTATAAATTAATATAATCTTAAATATATTCAGTCACCTATACCATTATAAAATTATAATAGTAAAAAATAAACAGAGCTATAAAAACTAGCTCCGTTTATTTACTGTAAAAATATTATATTTCTACTATACCTCTATTCTCTATGCTTTTAGGTATATCTATAACTCTTTGATTACTTGAGCCTCTATACTTTAAAGATATATTTCTTTTATTTATTTCAAATCTACCATCAACTAATACATCTACAAAAGATAACATAGCCATTCTGTCTTCATTTTTTAATATATCTTCATATAGATATCCTGACCATAACCAAATACTTTTTTTAGTTTCATCTTTTATTCTCTTTAATAAATTATATAAATCCTTGTCTTTTATTTGATCCATGGGTTCTCCACCTAAAATATTAACTCCATTTACATTAGTATTTTTAACATACTCTATAAACTTGTCTTCTATTTCTTTGGTCCATTTATCTCCATAATTAAAGTTTTGTAAATCTTTATTAAAGCATCCTTCACAATTATTAGTACATCCACTTACAAATAATGTTGTTCTTACTCCAGGTCCATTACTAACATCAAATTTTCTTATTTTAGCATAATTCATTTATAAAACCTTCTACTAGTATTTTTTTAAGATAAGATATTATTTATGTCTTATCTAATATATTTATAAACCTAATAAATGTTTGTAAATATATTATAAATGTAAAACTCTATCTCCTATTTCTGCTGTTCTCCCTTTATTCCAGAAATTTGTTCCTATATATCCACAAGTCCTTCTCATAACTTGCATCTCTGATTCATCTCTATTCCCACAGGATGGGCAAACCCATTCTAAGTTTTCATCCAACTTAATTTCTCCTGTATATCCACATTTATAGCATATATCTGGCTTTGTATTTATTTCTGCATATTGTATATTGTGATATATAAAATTAATTACTTGCTCCACAGCTTCTAAGTTTTTACTCATATCAGGAACCTCTATATAAGAAATACATCCTCCTAAACTTATGTTATGAAACTGAGATTCAAATTTAAGTTTGCTAAATGCATCTATTTCTTCACACACATGTACATGATATGAATTGGTATAATATAATCTATCTGTGACATTTGGTATAATTCCAAATTTACTTTTATCTATTCTACAAAATCTATATATTAGGTTTTCTGCTGGGGTACCATATAAACTAAAGCCCAATCCAGTTTCTTCTCTCCACTTTTTGCAACAATCATTCATATAATTCATTACTTCTAGTGCAAACTTTTCACCTTCTTCGCTTGTATGGCTTTCACCTAACATAGCTTGGACCATTTCGTATATACCAACATATCCTAAGGATAATGTGGAATATCCATTTTTAAGTAGCTTATCTATTTTTTCTCCCTTTTCTAATCTTCCAATTGCTCCATGCTGCCAGTGGATAGGAGAAACATCTGATAACGTTCCAAGAAGCATATTATGTCTTGTTAAAAGTGCTTCTTTACAAAGTTCTAACCTTTGGTTTAACATATCCCAAAATAGTTCCATATCTCCATCTGCTATTATTCCAATCTGTGGGAGATTAAGTGAAACCACTCCTTGGTTAAATCTTCCATACCATTTATACTCATTATCTTCGGTTTTAAATGTACTTAAGTGAGAACGGCAGCCCATTGGTGGAAATGTATTTCCCTCGTAATTTTGTCTCATTATCTTAGCTGATTGATAGTCTGGGACAAGTCTTTTTGCTGTACACTTTGCTGCTAATTTAGTTATATAATCATATTTTCCACCTTCTAGACAATTATGTTCATCTAAAAGATATACTAATTTAGGAAAGGCTTCTCCTATTTCTTGTCCTTTATAATTTTTCATTCCTTCTAACCTTTGTTTTATCATTTCCTCACAAATTAAAGCCATCTCTTCTTCATATTCATTTCCAACTTCAATTTCTAAATAAATGGTAGAAAATGGTGACTGACCATTAGTAGTTTGTAAGGTTGACAATTGATACCTAATAGTCTGTACTCCATCTTTTAATTCCTTATGTTTCATATCTTTAGCTAATTCCCTTGCCAAAGCTTCATCATTACATTTTTCTATAAAAATATTATAATATTTTTCTTCTGTTATTTTTAAAAACTTAGCTAAATGCTTTATTGTTATGCTTTGTCCGCCATATTGATTACTTGCCACTTGCGCCATAATTTGTGTTGTTACAGTACATGCTGTACTAAAAGATTTTGGTGATTCTACAAGTTTGTCATTTATAACTGTTCCATTGTTCAGCATATCTTCTAAATTAATTAAACAACAATTAAAAATATTTGAAAGAGTGTAATCCATATCGTGCCAATGTATCGTCCCCTCATCATGAGCCTGAACTATATGAGTTGGAATAAGTCTTCGTCTTGATATATCCTTTGATACTTCTCCTGCAATTAAATCTCTTTGTGTTGCAGCTATAACTGAATTCTTATTTGAATTTTCTTTTATAACATCTTCATTAGTTTTATTTAGAAGACTTAAAATACTTTCATCTGTTGTATTAGTATTTCTCTTAAATTCTTGAACTGCTCTATATCCCTCATAAGATTTAGCCGTCACAACTTGTCCATAGTGAACAAGCCTATCATATACATAGGATTCTATTTTATGTATTGTTGGAGTATCACTTTGCTTACTAAAATATTTTTCTGCATCATTTGCTATAAGCTTTGCTATATCAGCTAAATAAATTCCACTACCATTTTTCATAGCTTTAGAAATTGCAGCCCTTATTTTTTTCTTATCAAAATTAGCTACATTTCCATCTCGTTTAATAACCTTCATTTAATACATCGACTCTCCTTAAAAGTTTTAAAACTCTATTATTTTTCTTAATAAACTGATTTTTTAATTATACTATAAATTTTTTTAAATTGCATTTTTACAAATTCTCATTTTTTTAAACAATCCTCTCCAAATTACACTTATCTTAATTTACTTTTGTTTTATACCTATAGTTATTATTTTTAAAGCTATGTTAATTTAGTCTTTTAATTCTTAAAATAACATAGCTTTAATTTTATATTTTACTATCTATTATATTTATAATCTCTTCTGTTTCAGCATTTATTGGAACTCCATCATACCATTTACTTTCATTTATATTTGAGGAGCTTCCAAAATACTTACTTTTTAATATAATTTCAGGCCTATATTCAAAATGTAATATATCGAAATGCTCCCATTTTCCACCCCAAACGAATCCATTATCTTCAAATATTTTTACTAGCTCTTTAGGATATTCTTCAATTCTTTTACTTCCCTTTGACTTATCAACCCATTTCCAATAATCTGAGTTGTTTCTATTTAAATCTATTGCTATTGCATAGGCATGAGGACTAAGCCTTCCTGTATCTTGAATTACCCTATAATTATAGCCTCCACTTATAGGAAAAATAAAGTTATTTATTTTATTTTTATTATTTGCTAACTCCTTTGCTTCATTTAATGCTTTTTTTAATGATTCACCAGCTCTCGCGTTCTTATTAAAAGTAATATTTCCGCATAAGGTTGAAATACTAGATAGATTTTTCTCAACTTCTTTCCTATTACCTCCATAAAGTCCATTAAGCAAAGAATAACATCTGCTTCTTCCTGGATCAATGCCTTCCAAAACCTTGTCTATACTTTCTAGAGGATATATCTCTTCTAATGTATCTTGAACATCTGAGTTAGATACTTTAGAATCTCTATTTTTTTCTTTTTTATCATCATATAATATTTTGCTATTATTATTTAAAATTAAGTATATGTAATTGTCTTTTGAGATTTCTATTTCTTTTATCTCCTCTTTATATGCTAGCATCAATACTAATAAATCTCTTTTTGTATTATTTATATATGTATCATCTTCTATAATGAATCCATAGGTATTGTAAGCTAATAAATTCAAAGATAATAGAGTTATAAAAAATGTAGTAATTAAAAATTTTTTCATAGATTCACCTACTTTTTATTTTATAGTTTTATTATTCCAAAGTTTTTTTTTGATACTCTAAATTTTTTTTATTTTTCATTTGAGATTTTATGAATTTATTGTTAATATATAGTAAATACTTTTATAAGGGGGCTATATATGAATACAATAGTTACAAAATTTGGGGGAAGTTCTTTAGCTGATGCTAATCAATTTAGGAAGGTTAGAGAAATTATTTTATCTGATGATAGAAGAAAATTTGTAATACCTTCTGCACCAGGAAAAAGAAACTCTAAAGATTTCAAAATTACCGATCTTTTATATCTTTGTCATGCTCACATCGAATCTGGTATTCCATTAGATGATGTATTTAACCTTATATCTAACAGATATAAAGCTATAGTTTGTGAGCTTGAAATATCTCTAGATATAGATAATTATTTACAAAAAATCAAAAATGACATCGAAAATGGAGCGTCCAAAGAATATGCTGCAAGTAGGGGGGAGTATCTAAATGGTATTATTCTTGCAACTTATTTAAATTTTAAATTTATTGATGCTAAAGATGTAATTATATTCAATAAATATGGAAGTTTAGATACTGATGCTACATATAAAGCTTTAAACAGCGTTCTTTCTAAAAGTGAAAAATCTGTTATCCCAGGGTTTTATGGATCAGATTCTAATGCCAATATAGTTACATTTTCAAGAGGCGGATCTGATGTTACTGGTGCATTGATTGCTGCTAGTATAAACGCTGACTTATATGAAAACTGGACTGATGTATCAGGCTTCTTAATGGCTGATCCTAGGATAGTTAAAAATCCAATGCAAATAAAAAAAATCACTTATCGTGAGTTAAGAGAACTTTCTTATATGGGAGCATCTGTTTTGCATGAAGAATCAGTTTTTCCTGTAAGAAATGCGGGAATACCCATTAATATTAAAAATACAAATATGCCACTTGACCCAGGAACTTTAATCGTTAAAGACATGGAACCAGATTATGATAATCCTATAAAAGGAATAGCCGGTAAAAAAGACTTTACTGTAATTTCAATTGAAAAAGCAATGATGAATACAGAACTTGGATTTTGTAGAAAGGTTCTCTCTATTCTAGAGCAAAACTGTATTTCATTTGAAAACATGCCATCTGGTATAGATACTGTATGTGTAGTTATATCTGATTCTCAATTAAAAAATAAAACTGATATTTTAGTTGATGAAATAAGAAGAACTTGTACTCCTGATTCTATAGTTGTTCATCCCAATATGGCACTTATTGCAACAGTTGGTAATGGTATGTCCTCTAATAAAGGAATTGCAGCTAAAATTTTCTCTGCCTTAAGCTCTAACAATATTAATATTAGAATGATTGATCAAGGTTCAAGTGAAATTAATATATTAATCGGTATAGAAAATGATGATTTTGAAAAAGGTATAAACGCTATTTATAATTCATTTAACTAAATATAAGAATATAGGCAATATAATAATTATTATATTGCCTATATTCTTATAACATTATTTTTAATTGGTAGATATTATGTCTATTTCTAATCCATCTTTTTCTGGCGTTATATCAAGCTTTAGCTTTCCTTTAGCTTCCTTTGCCACAATTTTAATTCTATTATTCCCCTTTTTTACTTTATAAACCTCAGTTCCTTCCTGTGATTGTTCTAGAATATTTGTTATATTATTATTTGGATCTATTAAAACCACTTTAAAAGTCCCTAATTCTATATCAGAACTAAAATTTATAGATATCATGGCATCATTTTCAGAAATAATACTCCAAATAGTATCCATTCCAGTAAACTTAAAACAAATATTTGTTTTTCCATTTTCATTTGTTCCCTTTTTATATATGTAAGAAAAATTATCATTAGCTGCTGATATTTTAGAATTATTGTTATAGATATTCTTTTTATTATGTCCAAAGCAAAACTTTTCTAGTATTTATTTAAAGTTATGATTGCTCCTTCTATTATAATTATTGGAATAATAATATAAATCATTTTTCTAAATCTCATTTTTCATCTTCTCCATTTTTAAATTACGTGACACATTATACCATATAATTACATTTTATGTATATATTATAAGAAAAAAAGTAATAAATTTATTTTATAAACAAAATAAATTTATTACTTTCTAAAATTTTTTATTCTTTTCTTGTAAGTTTCAATATTACATCTTTATGCTCTGGATATAAATTTAAAAGATATGTTCTTTCAAATAACTCAAACTCTTCATACTCAAATGCTGGAGCAACCATACATCCAACTAAAGAAAATCCTTCATTATTCATAGCTGATCCAAATATATAACCCTTAGGTACTAAAACCTGTGGAACTTCTCCATCTTCTATATTTATACCAAGTTGCTTTGTTATAAGATTTCCATCTGGACTTATCATATAGATAGTAAGTGCTTCCCCATCATGATAATACCATAACTCATCAGATTTTAACCTGTGAAAATTCGATACTTCGCCTGTTCTTAAAAGAAAATATATACTACTCCATAGATTTTTATTTTCTTTTACCTTATCTCCTGATAAAAATGACTCTTTAAAGTAACCTCCTTCTACATGTGGTATCATTTCTAGATTTTTTATGTAATATTCTGCGTTTTTCATAATTTATACCTCCCTTTATTTATAAACATTATATACTAAATTTTCTAAATCAAAAACTCTTGAAAGAAAACTTTACCATTATTTAATGACTATACTTTTAGCTCTTACAAAATCTTTAGGTGCTAAGTTTGTGTACTTTTTAAATACTACACAAAAATGTTTATAATCTCCGAATCCAACCATTTCTGCTATTTCATATACTCTAAATCTATCTTTTTCTTTTATCATTATTTCTACAGCTTTTTGTACTCTGTATTTATTAAGCATATCTAAAAATGTATATGTTGTTTCATTTTTGAATTTTCTACTTAAATAACTTGGACTAATTCCAAGTTCTTCTGCTAAACTCTCAATACTTAATTTTTCATTATATCCATCTTTTATCTTGTTTATTGCATATTTTACATAAGTATTTATGTCTTTAGAATCTATATAAATCTTAAGATTAGTAAAATCTATTTCTTCCTTATTGCTTGTACACATTTTCATTCTCTCGTAAAACTTTATTTCATCTATCTTCTTTCTTATTTGTGAAATTAATTTAAACAATTCTTCTTCATCTATAGGTTTTAAAATATAATCACTTACTCCCATAGATATAGCTTTTTTAGCATATTCGAATTCTCCATAACTTGTCAGTATAATGCTCTCAAAACCATTAAGTTTTTTAGCTAAACTAAGCATTTCTAAGCCATCCATTTTAGGCATTCTAATATCTGTAATAACAAGATCTGGTTTATATTCATTTATTAACCTAAGACCATCTTCTCCATCTTCACCTTCTGCAATAACTGTAAATCCCATAGATAACCAATCTATAGTATGTACTAGCCCTTTTCTTATTATCTCTTCATCTTCAACGATAATAAGCTTATACATTTTTCATTCCCCCTTATATATTAGGTAAAATAATTTTTACTAAAGTCCCTTCCCCCTCATTACTTTGTATATTGATACCATATTCTTCTCCATATATAAGCTTAATCCTTTTATGAACATTGTATAGACCAATACTATCTGTATCATTATTTTTTTATTTAAAATATTATTTAGATAATTCATTCTTTCTTTTGAAATTCCAATTCCATTATCTCTAATTAGTATAGAAATTTTACTTTCTTCAATTTCAGATGTTATTTTTATATTTAACATTGCTTTTTTTTCAAAACCGTATTTAATAGAATTTTCTATTATAGGTTGTAAGATCAGCTTAGGCACAACACACTCTAGTGCTTCCTCTTCAATTTCTATATTAAATTGAAGCTTATTTCCAAACCTATATTTTAATATCTCTAAATAATTGTTTATGTATTCAATGTCATCTTTTAACTTTACTGAATGTATCTCATTATTAATTCCATATCTTAATATTGATGATAAATTTATAATTATATTACCTGCAATGTTTTTATCTAATTTAATCATTATTCTTATTGTTTCAAGAGTATTAAATAAGAAATGAGGATTAAATTGTGCTTCTAATTGTTTAATTTCACTTTGCATCCTAAGTGCAACTTCTTCTTTATTACTTTCAATAAGATTTTTAATATCTATTAACATATTATTATAAGCATTTGCTATTATTCCAAATTCATCTTCTGAATTAATATTAAGTTTTGTATCTAAATCCCCATCTTGTACACTTTCAATTGCATTAACTATTTCGTAAATTGATACAGTCTTATTATGAGCAATCTTTTTAGACCATAATAGCATAAAAGAAAAAATAACTAAAAATAATATAATTAGAAATATTCCTCCTATAAAAAATGCTCTATTAAAGAAATCTAAGCTTGTTATTGTATAAACAAAAAGAGTCGTATCTTTAATAGATGTTATTTCAATATAGTAGTCTTTATTTTCTAAGTTAATATAGCCACTTTGTTGTCTAAAATCACTTTTTAATCTATATAACTGATCACTATACTTATTATTAGTTGCTGCAACAATATTATGTTTATCCGTTATTATTACATCACTTGTAGTAAAGCCTGTAATAAGATTAAATATATCTTCATCTAATAAATCAAAAATTATATATCCTACTATTTCATCTTCATATTTTATTGCTTTTCCTAGCGTAAGTATTCCATAGCTGTATTTTTCTTGATGACCTCTATTAATCATAGTTATAACTTCATTTGGTCTTAGTTTCATCCTACTAAATATGCCCCACATAAATATATTATCTTCTTGTATATAATCTGGCTTTATATTTTTATTTCCCATAATCATATTTCCTTGTTTGTCAAATATATAAAAATTACTTTTTACAGTTCTTTTATTTACAAACTTATAAAGTATATCATAAATAGGCTGTGATTTATCTCCATTTTTATATCAGAAATAATATATTCATCTATTGATATACTTTTTATTAATGAAGTGTACTCATCAATATTTTCTTCCATTAAATTAGCTACATACTTATTATTATTAATATTTTCTTTAAAAATAAGTTTATTTCCTAAAAAAAATAATATTATATATGCGCATATTGAAACTACTATAATTGGAACTATAGCATACCATATAATAGCACTTCTAATTACATCACTGTATTTTTAAACTTTTTAACCATATTCTCACCTTTTTCTTATATTGCAGAAAAAAGCCAGTAAAACTGGCTTTTTATATTTTATAAACTTATTTCCTTACTTCCAGAAACCTTAAAGAATATTAATAGTGAAATTACTGTTGTTATAGTTAGTATTGTAGATAATGCAGCTGCTGTTCCATAACTTGCTCTAATTACTTCTGTATAAATTGAAACTGATAAGGTTTTCGTTCCACCTGTATATAATATAACTGATGCACTTAGTTCATTTATTACTGTAATCCAACTAAGAATTGCCCCTGCAAAAACCCCAGGCAACATCATAACTGCTGTGACCTTAAAGAATGTTTTTACTGGAGAATATCCTAAACTGATTGATGCTTCTTCCATGCTTGGACTAATTTGATAAAGTATTGCTGCACTAGACCTCAAAGTGTATGGTAGTCTTCTTACTACATATGCTATTATTATTATAACAAATGTTCCGCTTAATACCAATGGCTTTTTATTAAATGCAAGTAGTAAAGTAATACCAAGTACTGATCCTGGAATTATATAAGGGAACATAGTTATTGTATCTATTATAGATGTTATAGCATTCTTTCTTCTTGTTGAAATATAAGCTATAAACATTCCAAGAATAACTATAATGACTATTGCAACTATTCCATAAGTATAAGTGTTAGTTATTGCTGATCCTAATTTATTAAATACTGTTTTATAACTTTTTAATGAAAACTCATTTACAAATCTTGAACCTTTCGTATTTAAGAAGGATGTATATATAACTGTCAATTGAGGCACAATTGCTAAAAGCACTACTATATATACAAATATATGAGCTAAAATATTTTTTACACCTTTTAAGTCTTTTGCAACCATTGGTCTTAATGAGCTCATAGTAAAAGATTTTTTATTTACTACATATTTTTGTGCTATAAAAATGATTGAAGTAATTAATACCATTATTGTTGCTAATGCAGCTGCAAAGTTTGCTTGTCCTCCAACTTCACTTATAAATTCTGAATATATAAGTACTGGCATTACGTTATAACCTTCTCCAATTAACATTGGTGTACCAAAATCAGCTAATGCGTTCATAAATACTAATAGGCTTCCTGCCAATAAAGTTGGTAATATTAATGGTAATATTAATGTTGCTATTTTTTTTATTGGTTTACATCCTAAACTTTCTGATGCTTCTAATAAAGATACATCTATCTTTTTTAATGCTCCAGAAACATACAAATATATAAACGGATATAATTTCAAGGTAAATACTAAAAGTATTCCTGCAAAACCGTATATAGGTGGAAGAGTTATTCCTAGATTGTCTGCAAAAAATTTAGTTATTACTCCACTTCTTCCACATAGTAAAACCCATGAGTAAGCCCCTATAAATGGTGGTGATAGCATTGATATAATAATTAAAACCTCAATTAGCTTCTTACCCTTTATCTTAAACGCAGTAGTTAAGTAAGCTAATGGTGAACCTATTAATACAGCTAATAGAGTTACAAATATAGTTACTGTAAAAGAATTTATAAGTGCTTTATAATAATATTTCTTTTCAAAGAATTTCGTAAAGTTTGCAAAAGTAAAACTTCCTGTGGTTGCATCCTTAAATCCACTTATAAATAGTGAAAACAATGGATATATGAAAAATACTGCAAATATAAGTACTATAATAAGTGTAACTACGTTCCAAAAATCAAACTTTATTTTAAATTTATTTTTTATACTATCATTCATTAGTTTTCACTTCCTTTTATTAAATTTTCCTCTCCATCTTCTGTGAAAACATTTATCTTCTTTGGATTTACTTCTAGATATAAGCTATCTCCTTCGCTATAAATCTTTTCTGATGTTCCAATATCTTGTGATAGTTCAATGGAAGCTTGTCCATCTAATATTTCCTTGCTATTAAATACAATTTCATAATTTGTGTATCTTCCAAGGAAAGTAGCTGTTTTAACTTTTGTTTCTAATCCACTATTTGATAAAATAAACTCTTCTGGTCTAACTGCTATAACTACTTTTTGACCATCCTTTACTTCATCCTTTAAATTTGTCATTTTAACTTTATATCCCTTTTCAAATTTAACATATTTATTATTTTCTTTTATTTCAATAATACCTTTAAATAAATTTGAATGTCCTATAAAAGTAGATACAAATATATTTTTAGGTCTTGTATATATTTGTTCTGGAGTTCCAACATGTTGGACTATTCCATCCTTCATTACAGCTATTCTATCTGAAATTGCAAGTGCTTCTTCTTGATCATGTGTAACATAAACAGTTGTTATTCCAACTTCCTTTTGTACATCTCTAATTGCACTCCTCATCTCAACTCTTAATTTTGCATCTAGATTAGAAAGAGGTTCATCCATAAGTAATACGCTTGGATGAATTACAATAGCTCTAGCTAATGCAACTCTTTGTTGTTGTCCTCCTGATAATCTTTCTGGTAATCTATCCTTATAATCATCAATTTTAACTACTTTTAAAATATCTGCTACTTTCTTTTCCATTTCTTCCTTAGGAAGCTTTCTTAACTTCAATCCATATTCCACATTTTGTTTTACTGTTAAGTGTGGAAATATTGCATAATTTTGGAACACCATTCCTATATTTCTTTTATGGGCTGGTATGTCATTTATAACTTTATCCTCGAAACTTATTTCTCCGCCCTCTATTGAATTGAAACCTGCTATCATTCTTAAAAATGTTGTTTTTCCACAACCTGAAGGACCTAGTAAAGTAAAGAATTCACCATTTCTTATATCTAAATTCAAATCAGGAATTACTACATTATCTCCATATTTTTTAATTACATTTGATGCTTTAATTGAAACGCTCATTTTGCTTCCTCCTCATTTTATTTAGGAATTAGTCTATTTAATAAATAGACTAATCCCCTTAATTCTTACTTATTAGTAAATATTTCTTTAAATTTATCTATCCATGCTTGCTTATTATCTTTAACAACATCTGCATCATCTTGTATAATATTTATATCTTTAATTGCTTTTAAACCTTCTGCTGGATCAACGTCTTTTCTTACTGATCTTCTACTTAACTCAGAAGCAACCATAGTTTGAGTTTCTTTACTAGTTAAGAAATCTATAAATTTCTTTGCATTATCCATATTTTTAGCACCTTTTATTATTGCAACTCCATCAGGTTTAGATATAACTCCTTCTTTCATATAAACTATTTCAACAGGTGATCCATCCTTAACATATTTAGCTCCACCTTCTTCAAAAGTTAATCCTACTGTATATTCTCCATCTGCAACTCCTTTATATACTGCTGATGAGCCTGAAAGTAACTTACCATCTAAATTTCCTGCTAATTTATCTGCATAATCCCATCCATTTTCTGGAGTTCCATTTCCCATTGCATAAAGCATATTTACTAAATGTTCAAAAGATGATGATGACTTTGCTGGATCTGCATGAGCAATTTTACCTTTTAATTCTGGTTTTAATAAATCTTCATAGCCTGTTACTTTAATATCTCCAATTAAGTTCGTATTTATCATAAGAACACTTGGTATTACTGAGAATCTTGTTATCTTTCCATCTGTATTTTTACAATCATCCATTAAGTCTGCTTCATTTGCAGATGTATAAGCTTCAAAGAAATCAACTTTAGGTTCCAATGTTCCTAATGATCCTCCCCACATAACATCTCCAAGAGGATTATCTTTTTCTGATTCTATACGTTTTAGTAATTCTCCTGTTCCAGCAGCAACAACATCTACTTGTACTCCTGTTTCACTTTCAAATTCTGCAACTATAGGATCAATAAATTCTAATGGATGTGGACAATAAACAACTAAATTTTTTGAAGCCGTTTCCTCTTTTTTCACATCAGCTCCTTCTGTCTTTCCTCCACATGAAACCATTCCTAGCATCATTGAAGCACAAATAACTGTAGCCAAAACTTTTTTCATAAAAACTCCCCCTAATAATTATTTATAATTTCTTATGTCTTTCCTTTCTGTAAGCTAATAATACCAAATGTAAACGTATAAACAAACCTTAATCTCTGCAAAAATATCTTGTTTTATGAACAACATATAATATATTTAAAATTTTCCATAAACTGTAATTAAATGGTATAATATAGTAAGTAATTTGTATGAAGGAGAGAGTTTATTATGAAGAGTTTTTCTAAAATTAAAAGTTTACTTTGTTTTTTCCTTATTTCTTTTTTGATAATACCATTAATATCATGCAATAATGGAGCTACCGAAAAGGAAGTTTCAAGAGGTTACATTTGGGAGGCAACTAATGAAAATACTACTATTACTTTGATTGGAACTATTCATATTGGTGATAATAAAGTGAATTTTTTTAATGATAATATAAAGAAAATAATTGATGAAACTGATGTACTATCTGTGGAACTTGATTTATCCCAAAATGAAACTATTAAGAATGTTCAATCATCTGGATATCTAAAGAATGGAGAAACTATAGAAAATTACTTGTCTGAAGATGAAATTGAAAAATTATCTTCTATATTCAAATCATTAAGTCCTAATTTTAATATAAGTACTATTAAATATTTGACTCCTTCATCTTTAAATAGCCTATTAACTGTATTATGTTACTCCAAAGCTGGCATACTAGGAAATGGATTAGATTTACTAATAATTAATGAAATGAATTCCCGTAAATCTAAGGGAGATGATGTAGTTATAAATGAGTTGGAGGGATGTGATTTACAAATTGATATTGGTAATAAAACTTTCACTTGGGATTATTTAAAAAAATATTTATCTACTCACTCTGATTCTAATATTAATGAAGAAGTAAATAATTCTGAGAAACTTTTTAACGCTTATAAAAATGGAGATATTGAATTCATTGAAAAAGTAAATAATGAAATGAAGAGTAATGAACCTGAAACTTATAAAATAATGCTTACTGATAGAAATATTAATATGGTAAATAAAATAGTTGAATTAACTAAGGATGGTAAAAAACATACAATAGCAGTTGGAGCAGGTCATTTCATTGGTGAAGATAACATGTTAAAGTTATTAGAAGATAAAGGATATAAAATAACTAGAATAAATTAAAAGTTATATAAAATTAGCTACGAAGGCAATTAAGTATGATGCTGGTACAAATAATATTAATGCTACAAAAGTACCTACTACTTTACTTCCTACCATTGCTATAACACAAGCTCTAAAATCTTCTTCACTACATTTGCCATCCACTACATCATCAGTCATGATAGATAAATGTGGATCAATAAAAATTGATGTAAGTATTGTTGCTGTTCCATTTATTATTGGTGATAAAGATAAACAAGTCATTCTAAGTTCTGGAGCTATGCTGCCAGCATATATTGGTGCAAAAGCTCCTGCTGTAATAATAGCTACAGATATAAAATTATAAAACAAAATTTTCTTAGGTAACCTTTTAAAATTTATACTAGTTAAGCTTTCTTTTACAGGAATTGCTATACTATCTTTCATATACTTTACACCATTTTTTGAAAAGCTATGTATTATAAGTTTAGGAATAGATCTTTCTGTAGAAAAATGATTTACTGCCTTACTAAACATTTGCTGAAATGTTGGTATTAAAAAGGCCCCCACAATAGATGCAATACCTGAAATTATTATTATTAAATTAAATATATTAATCAAATCCCCACTACTAGGATTACTTTCTACAAACTTTGTTAATAAAGGACTTTGAAATGTTACTGCTGTTCTAGAAACAAGCATCAATACATTAAAAACTGCAAATGTTACTGCTATTTTACCAGTTCTAACCCCTACTAGCCTAACTGAATAAGCCAATGTTCCAAGTAATGAAATTATAAAGTTTAACACTAAGACAATTATAATTTGTGTATTCAATTAACATCACGCTCCTTAATATTACAAATGAAAAGTTAATAGTGAAATAAATCTTAGATTACTTTATTTTATAAATCCAAGTCTGTTAAAAGGTGATATTCTAAATATTGCTTTTCCTTCAATTTGATTGATATTGACAAGTCCAAAGTTTCTACTATCTTTACTTACTTCTCTATTATCACCAAGTACAAATACTGTATCTTCTTCCACTTTAATAGGAAATTCTTTATCTCTGCTATAAGTTTCACCTTTAACATATAACTCTTCTAATATACTTCCATTTAAATATACGTAACCATCCCTTATATCTATTTCATCTCCTGGAATTCCAATTACTCTTTTAACAAGCCTTGTTCTAGTGTCTGTATTATATGAAATTGATGCTATTTCTTTCAAATATTCATATCCTTCTTCAAGTATATTTCCTTTTTCTTCATTATCAAAAAATATTATAATATCTCCTCTTTTAGGAGTTGTAAAATTGTAACTAACTTTATCAACTATAAGTTTTTCATCACTATATAATGTATTTTCCATTGATTCTTGCTGAACTTTAGCACTAGCTAGCACTTCTGTATTTACTATTGCTACTATTATAATACTTCCTAATATAGTTAGAGCTATTCCCTTAATTTCATTTATAATTTTTTTATAATTCAT
>NZ_ASRV01000113.1 GCF_000401215.1 Clostridium sartagoforme AAU1
TCTTTTTTCATAATTAAATCTCCTTAGATTCTTATACCATAAACTATATTGTTTTTAAACATTTTTATCAATAGGTTAAATATATTTATATAAATTTTACCATAATATGTATCGAAAGTATAACTTTAAATACAAAATTAATATATTGCTTACTATTTTTTATAATGATTACCCAAAAACTGTATATTGTGTTAAAATATAAACATATCGCTTAAACTTATAAAGGGGGAAAATAATCATGGAAAATTTATTAGAAAAATTGTTAAATGCATTACCAATAATCGCTATTGTTTTAGTAGTGCTAATAGTATTTCTATCTTTCTGGAGAAGAGTGCCTGCTGATAAAGCTATGGTAATCACAGGTCTTAGAAAAAGAGTTTTACTTGGAAGAGGGGGATTAATGATTCCTATTCTTGAAACTTCTTCCACTATTTCATTAGAAAATATCTCTATGACAACCGATGTTAATGAAGCACCTGCTAAACAAGGTATCTTTGTTAATATAGTTGGTACAGCAGTCGTAAAAGTCAAAAATGACCATGAAAATGTTTTAAAAGCTGTTGAACAATTTTGTAGTGGTGGAGAAAAAAATACAGTTAATGTAATAAGAACTATAGTAGAACAAATATTGGAAGGAAAATTAAGAGGTATTGTTTCTACTTTAACTGTTGAACAAATAAATGAAGATAGAGCTTCATTTGAGCAAAGAATTGAAGATGATATAAGAAATGAATTAGGATCAATGGGATTAGTTTTAATATCTTATACTATCTTAAAAATAAGTACTCAAGGTGGATACTTAGAAAATAGAGCTAAACCTCAAATAGCAGCAGCAAAATCTGAAGCTGACATAGCTGAAGCTGAAAGAAAAAGAGATACTGAAATTAAAACTGCAAGTGCTATAAGAGAAGGACAAAAAGCAAAATTAGAAGCTGAAACAGAAATCGCACAAAGTGAAAGAGATAAAAAGATAAAGCTTGAAGCATTTAGAGCTGAACAAGATAAAGCTAAAGCTAATGCTGACGTTGCTTATAAATTACAAGAAGTTGAAAATAATGCAATTTTAGCCGAGCAACAAGCTGAGCTTGCAGAAAAAGAAGCTTTAGTTGTAGAAAAGAAATTAATTGCTGAGGTTAAAAAGCCTGCTGATGCTAAAAAATATGAAGTTGAAGTTGCTGCTGAAGCTAATAAAATACAAGCAATTAGACAGGCTGAAGCCGAAGCTGAGGCTATTAGAGTGAGAGCTATAGCTGAAGCTGATGCTAAGAAGATACAAGCTCAAGCTGATGCTGAAGCTATCAGAGCTAAAGGATTAGCTGAAGCTGAAGCTATTAAAGCTAAGGGGCTTGCTGAAGCTGAAGCCAAGGATAGATTGGCTGAAGCAATGGCTAAATATGGCGAAGCTGCAATAGTAGAAATGGTAGTAAATAAGTTACCAGATGTAATGAAAGAAGTTGCAAGTCCATTAGAACAAATAGATAAATTGACTGTTATAGATAACGGTGGTTCCCAAGGAGCATCAAAGGTTGCTAAAATCGTAACTGATGTAACTGCTAATGGTTTTGAGGTTCTAAAGGATTTAACTGGACTTGACTTATCAAATGTTTTAAATAACTTTGTAAACAAAGATATTAAAACAAGTCCTTCTTCTGAAGAAAAAGAAATAATTGATGTTGACGTAGAGTAATACTTTATAGAACAAGAGACAATAGATAAATCTGTGTGAAACAGAGCTGTCTATTGTCTCTATATTTTTATAAATTCTATACAATTTACCTTATTTCTTTAATTATTTATTATATTCTATTACCTTAATTTATCATAAAAATTTTTTCTTCTTTAGAAGTTTTATATATTCCAACTACAAAAAAGGCTACTGCAAACAATACTATTATCCCTAAATATTTATAAATATTTGTAAGATTTGAACCTTGCTGTATAGCTATTATTGATTCCATAGCCCATCTTACAGGAGTAAAATATGATATTTTTTCTATTATAGGTGGCATTAAATCTATAGGTACAAAAGCTCCTCCTACCATTACCATTAACATATTAGCAAAGTTAAAGATATTAGATGCATCATTTTTACTTTTAGAAAATGCCCTACAGCATACCCCTAGACTAATTGAAACTAATCCTAATAATGATAATATTATAAATAATTCAAAACTACTAATTCCAACATTTATATTTAAGAACTTTATTCCCAAAACTCCAAATATTACTTGCATCAATATTGATAAATACCCACTTATAATATCTGCCAAATAATATTCATATGTTTTTATAGGTGCCATGAATATTCTTGTATATACATTTTCTTCCTTTTCATTAAATACTCTGTATGAAGTTGTCATTCCTCTTATAAGCATGAACATTATTATGAATCCTACAAATATTTGGCTAAAAGTATATTCTTCATATAAATCATTTAAATTTTCTTTTTTTATCTCTAGATAAGAATCGTTACTATAATTATTTAAAGCTTTATAATATACATCCTTATTTCCTTCTGCTGCCATTGAAATGTTATTTATATTAATCATTTGTTCGTTTATAATAGTCTTTATTAGCGTTCCGATATCATCATTTTCTACCGATGTTAATTTAACTAAGTCTGTATCCCCATTAATTAAATTTTCTTCAAAGTTACTATCTATTTCTATAACTGCATTTATAGAATTTTCTGCAAACAAGTTCTTTTTATCTTCTTTTTTAACTTCTCTTATATTAAATCCTTCATAATTCTTAATAGAATTTAATATAGTGCTACTAGTTTTCGAATTATCATTATCTATAATTCCAATGTTTATATATCCAGAATTAAAGTTAATAATTTTTAGCATAATAAATAGTATTAAAACAGGAGCTATTAATGATACAATAAATCCAACCGGTTTTTTTAATATAGATACCTTTAAATTGTTTTTAATTAGTATTAATATATTTTTCATTTATTTTATCACTCCTTTTTCCAACTATCCAAATTATTAACATAACTAATAATAAACTAATTCCGCCAATTTGCAGCCATCTAATTAAAGTAGTATTATCTCCAGAATAAATATATCTAAATATACTTATATTAAACCATCTTAATGGTGATATCTTTGTTATAAAATCTAAAAGGCTCCCTAGATTATCACCTAAAGCAACATATCCTCCGCCTAAAAATGTTAATACTGGTATTATTACATTTGATATTATACTTCCTGATACTTCTTCTTCTTTAAAAATCATAGGAATTATAATACCAATACCTATTACAATTATTAGAAATGGTATCATTGCCAGAGGTACAATTAGTAGATTCTCTCCATAATTTATATCAAAAAGTATATTACTTAATGTATAAGTTATCATTAGTGTTCCAAAGGAATAAATTAAAAACCCTAAAAATGAGGCAAAATAGTATTTACTTGTTGATACTCCAGCTAAACTTATTCTATCTTTTATACTATTTTTTCTATCATTTTTAATATTGTATAATGGTAACATTAAAAAATAGAATATCATAAGTCCTATTTCTGCTACTCCATAGTAATCCATTGAACTTGGTCTTTCATTAAGAGCAACTTTTTCATCTTCAATAAACCCCTTACTATCTTCAACCTTAATAATATCATTAGCCTTTAATGGATTTATACTATAAACTTCTGCTGCGGCATTATATTTACTAGCTATTCCATTTAATATTCCATAAATTAAAGATGGTTTTATTGTTGATTGATTATTTGAATAAAATTCTATTGTATCTTCTTTTAAATGAATAAATATATTTCTATTAACTTTTACTTCTTTTTTTCCTTCTTCAACATCTTTTACTTCCTTCAAAACTATTTTCGAATTATCTAATTCTATATCTTTAAATATATTAAATACTTCTTTTGACTTGTCAGAACTTTCATCAAAGTAATATACCGCTACTTCTTCAAAGCTTGTATTACTTGAATCAAAATATGCTGATAACGTACTTCCTATTAATAAAATTAAGAATAGAGGAAAAAATATCATAAATAAAGATTCTTTTTTATCTCTTATACAATTTAAAATTACTGATTTAATTATAGGAATCATTTCTTTTCCTCCTAATCTCTTAATTTTTTTCCAGTTAAAGATAAGAATACAGTTTCTAAAGTTACTTCATTAAATCCTAAATCTGTTATTTTTAATTCTTGATCACATACTATTTTTATAATTTTATCTAAGTTATTTACTTCTTTAGACGAAGTTATAATAAGATTATTATTATCAATAGATATGTCTAAAACTCCTTCAATATTTTTTAAAGCTTCAATATTTACTTTATAAATATCATTAATACCTATATTCAAAATTCTTTTATCACTAACTATATCTTTTAACTCTTCTTTACTACCTTCTACTATTATTTTACCCTTATCGATAATAGCTATCTTTGAACATAACGCTTCAGCTTCTTCCATATAATGAGTTGTATAAACTATAGTTGTTCCTCTTTTATTCAATTCCTTAACTGCTTGTATTATATGATTTCTTGATTGGGGATCTATTCCAACTGTTGGTTCGTCCATAATTAATATTTTAGGATTATGAATTATTGCACAGGCAATATTCAATCGTCTTAGCATTCCACCTGAAAATTCTTTAGCCCTTTTATTTTTTACTTCTAAAAGACCTGTAAATTCTAAGGCCTTTTCTATGCTCTCTTTAAGTTGACTTCCTCTTAGCCCATATAATTCGCCAAAGAACTTAACATTTTCATATGCAGTAAAATCACTATATACTGCAATACTTTGTGGAACTAATCCTAAGTGCTTTTTTACCTTTAAAGCATTTTTCTTTATATTCTCTCCTAAAATTTTAACCTCTCCAAATGTAGGATGTAAAAGTGAACAAACTATACTTATTGTAGTACTTTTTCCTGCTCCATTGGGACCTAATATTCCATAAATCTCTCCTTCTTCTATATTTAAATTAATATTGTCAACTGCTATATTATCGTCATATTTTTTTACTAAATCTTTTATTTCTATTACTTTCATAAACATCCTCCCCTTTATCTCTAATATCATTATATAAAAAAACCCTTACTAGGAAATCTAGCAAAGGTCATCTTTTAACTATGACTAAAGTCATATCCTTTTATATAATAAATTGCAATTTGAGTTCTATGGCTTAACCCTGTTTTTTGAAAGATAGATGTTATATAATTTTTTACAGTTCCCTCTGATATATATAAAGCTTTAGAAATTTCTTTATTACTTAATCCTTCTGAAATTGCTTTCATAACTTCTAATTCTCTTTCTGTAAATATACTTTCATGTATATTACTTTCTTTTATTTTTTCTTTACCTAAGTTATTGCTAAGCTTAATTAGAATTTCATCTTGAATAACACAGTTTCCTTGGTTAACCATTTTTATTGTTTCTATTATTTTATCTGGCTTTGTATTTTTTAATAAATATCCTTTAGCTCCATTTTTTATTCCATCTCTTATATATTCATCTTCATCGAAAGTAGTTAAAATAATTACTTTAGTATTTGTTTTTTCAGAAATTTCCAATGTTGCTATAACTCCATTAACAAGCGGCATTCTAACATCTATTAATGCTATATCCACAGTATTATCTAACAAAAATTTTACCACGTCTTTCCCATTTTCAAATATTCCTACAACTTCAATTTCTTTATCATTTGCTAAAATTATTTTTAAGCTTTCTCTAATTAATGCATCATCATCTGCTATAACTAACTTTATGCTCATTTTATCTCCTTCCTATAAAGTGCATGGAATTAAAATTATAATTCCAAAACCTTTTTCTCCATTCAATATAAACTTACCTTCAACAGTATTTACCTTTTCCTCTATATTTCTAAGTCCTATTCCCATTTTTATTTTTTTACAGCCAATCCCATTATCTTTTACTTCAAGCTTTATAAACCTATTCATTATTTCTATATTTATTTTTATTAAATCTCCTTTAGAGTATTTAATTGAATTAGTTGTAAGTTCAGTTACTGCTTGTATAAAAATTATCCACGTTTTAGAGTTAATCTTATCTAAATCACCTGTATATGAAACTTTTCCCTTTATTTTAGTACCATTTATTTTTTCATCTAATACTCTCTTTATTCTATTAATTCCCAATTCCTCTTCAGCAGGTTTAATATTTCTCAATGTCATTCTTATTTCTTCCATTCCAGATCTTAAATTCTGAGTACATGAATTTAACATACTGTATCCTTTTTCCTTATCATCTTCTAATAAAATCTTAATGGCTTCTAACTGAAGTAGTGTTCCGGAAATAGTATGGCCTATTTTATCGTGTAACCTTGTAGATATTTTATTTCTTTCTTCTAACCTTGCTGTGTGAAGAATTTGTTCTTGCGTATCTCTTTCTTCTGATAACTTTTTTTGAAGATTATATATCAATTTTCTTTGCTTTTCTTGAATCTTTTCAGTATTTTCGATCTTGCTCAATTTAACTTCATTATTTACAATTGAAATTAGCATAATACATAAAATTATAATTACCTCTTTTAAGTTTTCATATTTAAGTATTAGGAGTATTGGAATTATCGATAAAATAACTCCAGCATGTATCTTTTTCTTTTCATTAATAAGGTATTCAGCAATACTTATGCTAAGCATTAATACCCCAATTTCCATATATTTTAATGAAAATAAGAAAGCAAGTATAATTTCCACTATAGTTAAAATTTCAGAAAAATATCTATTTTTCTTACATAAAAATTCTCTACTAAAACTAGTAATTATATAAATTAAAATAAATGAAACCACTATTAAATTTAATTTGTCAATTTCTATACTTGTCCATCCAATAAATATACACAAAATTAATTTTATTATTATACATAAATCAGTAGTTCTTATATTTAACAACTCCATTTCATAAAACTTTATTCTTCATTAACCATTATTGGAAACTAATTTAATCTCTATATAATTATAACCCACTTTTTTACACAAATATAGTTTAGCATAACAACTCTATATATTGAATAAACTATTTTTACAGTCAATTAAACTACGGCATGAGTCCTATTCAATATAAGTCTCATGCCGCATAAAAAGTTTTTTCCTATTTACTACTTAACAATGACAAGTTTACTCTTGGAGTTTTCTCATCAATTATCCATTATTAATTATCAACTATTTACCATATCTTTTAACTATATTAACTATAACCTGAACTGCCTTTTCCATTGATTCCACTGGAACATATTCATATTTTCCATGAAAATTTTCTCCGCCTGCAAATATATTTGGAGTTGGTAATCCCATAAAAGAAAGTCTAGCACCATCAGTTCCACCTCTTATTGGCCTAACTATAGGGATTACTCCTGCCTCTATCATTGCTTCTTTAGCATTTTCTACTATATGCATAACAGGTTCAATTTTTTCTTTCATATTCTTATATTGATCCTTTATATTTACAATTACTGTTCCTTCTCCATATTTTTTATTTAATTCCTTTTCTATGTTCTTAAATTTTTCTTTTCTTTCTTCAAAGGAATCTGTAAAGAAATCTCTTACAATATAATTTAATGATGTATTTTCAATAGTACCTTCTATATCTGTAAGATGTGAAAACCCTTCGTATTTATTAGTTTTTTCTGGAACTTCATCTAAAGGAAGACTATTTATAAATTCATTTGCCACCATTATTGAATTTAGCATCTTGCCTTTTGCATAACCAGGGTGGACATTAACTCCATTTATTTGGACCTTTACTCCAGCAGCATTAAAATTTTCATACTCAAGCTCTCCAACTCTTCCACCATCCATTGTATATGCAAAATCTGCTCCGAAGCCTTCAACATCAAAATTATCTGCACCTTCTCCAATTTCCTCATCAGGTGTAAATCCTACTTTTATAGTTCCATGTTCAATTTCTGGATGATTTACTAAATACTCCATGGCAGTCATAATTTCTGCAATTCCTGCTTTATCATCAGCACCTAAGAGTGTAGTTCCATCTGTAGTAATTAAAGTCTTTCCTATATACTGTTTTAATTCTGGTGAAAATTTAGGAGATAATACTACTGAATCATTTAATTTGATATCTTTCCCATCATAATTTGCTACAATTTTAGGATTCACACTTTCTCCACTATAGTCTGGAGCTGTATCCATATGGGCTATAAAACCTATAACCGGTAGATCTTTATTACTATTTTTATCTAATGTTGCATATACATATCCATGCTGACTTATTTTTGCATCTTTTAGCCCTACTTCTTTTAATTCATTACATAATTTTTCAGCTAAAACTAATTGCCCTTTTGTACTTGGAGTTACTTTAGTTGTTTCATCTGATTTTGTATTTATTTTTATATATTCTAAAAATCTTTCTTCTACTCTTTTCATAGTTCTATTCTCCATTTCTATATTGTTTTATTGCCTAATTTTATAAGCATTTAATAATAAAATATATGAAAATATTTATTTTCTACTATCACCTTTTAATAAAGAATATAATATCAAATCTATGACCCCTTGACCTTTCCAAACATATCCTTCACGAATTATTCCTTCTTTGCTAAAGCCACTTCTTTGTAATACATTTTGTGATTTAATATTCTCTGGCATAACAAATGCTTGTATTCTATTTATTCCAATATCATTAAATAGGTACTTCGTCATTGCATTAACAGCTTTTGTAGCAATTCCTTTAGCCCAAAATTTCTCATTTAATCTATAACCTATTGTTATCATGTTTACATCATTACAGTAGTCAAACATTTCTGCTATACCCACAATACTATTAGGTTCACTTTTTAAACAGATTCCAAGAAATATACATTTTCTTTTATAAAAATCTCTTTCAAAATGTCCTATCATATTAGCAACAGTGTTTTTATTCTTTTTAAACATTACAGGAGTATATTGAAATAGTTTCTCATTATTGTATATTTCAAAAATATTATCAAGATCAGAATCCATAATCTTTCTTAATATTATTTCCTCTCCAATAATAAATGGAAATTGTTCATATGGATTTTTACCCAAACTCCCTTCCCCCTCATACACTAAATATAAAAATCTTGTAATAATTTATAGTTAACTTATAATCCAATTATAACATTAATTTCAATATACTGCATATATCCTAATACACATTAGGTTATTTTCTACAAAGCTAACTATTTATAGGGCTGTTATATCAATAGTAAATCCTAAATTGTAGCATTTATTATTGACATAACAACCCCTAAAGTTAATTTAGTTTATTATCCTCATTAATAATAAACTAATTTTCATTATTAACTTTTACTTAAAATTATATTCTGTTACTATGCTTTCTCTTCCTGTTGCTTTATCATTAAAATATTCATAAAATGATAACCCTAAGAAACTTCCTGTTATATTATAAACATTTCTATATCCTAAATTTTGTAATGCTAATGCTGCATTATAACTTCTTTGACCTGTTCTGCAATGTAAGTAAACTGGTATATCCTTTGGTATTTCATTTACTCTTTCTCTAAGCTGACTAAGAGGAATATTCTTAGCATTTTTTATATGTCCATTTTCATATTCTCTTATTTCTCTTACATCTATTATATATTCTTCACTTTGAACTAACTCTCTTACCTTATCAACGTTAACTTGCCTAAAATCTCCATTTAATAAATTTGATGCTATATATCCAGCATAGTTAACAACATCTTTTGCTGTACTATATGGTGGTGCATAACATAATTCCAAATCCTTTAAATCCTCAATAGTTCCTCCAAGTTTTATAACAGTTGCTACTATATCAACTCTTTTTGCAACATCACCTTTTCCTATTGCTTGTGCCCCTAACACCTTGCCTGTAGGAACTTCATATATAAGCTTAAGATGAATTGGTGATGCATCAGGCATTATACCAACTTTATCATTAGTTATAAGTCTTACAATATCATATTTTATGTTCATATTTAAAACTTTAATTAAGGATTCATTTAATCCTGTTGCAGCAGCATTATAATCAAATACCTTTATTGCTGAAAATCCAATGTATCCATTATTTATTCCTCTTTTTCCATTTATATGATCTGCAACTGATCTTGCTTCTTTTAATGCTGGACCTGCAAGAGATAATTTAGTCATGGAGTGAGTTAATGCATTATACACTTCAATTACATCACCTACAGCATAAATATCATTGTCATTAGTTTTATAATTTTTATCAACCTTAATAGCTCCTGTTTCTCCAAGTTCCAAACCAGCTTCTTTAGCTAAATATACCTCTGGCGAAACTCCTATTGCCATAACTACTGCCTTGGCCTCTATTTTCTTACCTGATGCTAAAACTACTTTATTTTCTTCAAAACTTAAAACTTTATCTCCAACAATTAAATTAACACCATTATCATAAATTTCCTTATGTAATATTTGAACCATATCATAATCAAATGGTTTTAATATTTGCTCCATAGCTTCTATTAAAGAAACTTCGTACCCAGCTTCTTTTAAATTTTCAGCAGCTTCAACACCTATATATCCGCCACCAATTACAGCTACTTCCTTTGCACTAAGCTCTTTAACAAACTTATTTAGTTTATCTATATCAACTACATTTCTTATAGTAAATACATTAACTTTTTCAATTCCTGGGATATTAGGCACTATTGGCTTTGCTCCTGGTGATAAAATTAATTTATCATAATTTTCCCTATAAATTTCACCTGTTTGAGTATTTTTTATTTCCAATTCTTTATTTTTTCTATCTATTGATATTACTTCACTATTTATTCTTGCTTCTATATTATATTGAGCCTTAAACTTTTCAGGGCTGCTTAATACAAGCTTATCTACCTCATCAATAACTCCACTTAAGTGATATGGCAGAGCACAATTTGAAAATGACACATGAGGACCTTTTTCAAACATTATTATTTCATCTTCTTCACTTAATCTTCTAAGCCTTGCTGCAGCTGAAGCCCCTCCAGCTACTCCCCCAACTATTAATATTTTTTTCTTCATACAAAACCCTCCTGTGGCTGCTTCGCAGCCAAATTAGTAATTAATAATGGATAATTAATGATGTAATTTGTGCCAAATTACTAAAAACTTAATTTTTAAAAACTCCTATAGGAGTTTTATCCATAATTCTTTCATTTTTTCATTATGCGATAGTATCTACTATTTTTTCTTGCTTCCTGCATAAGATCCAACTCCACCCGCAACATTAACTACATCAAATCCAAGATTTCTTAATTTGTTGCATGCATTTGAACTTCTTCCTCCTGATTGACATAATATATGATATTCCTTATCCTTATTTAAATATTTTTCAGGTTCCTTAAGAAGATCTCCCATCGGAATATTCTTTGCACTTTTTATACTGCCTGCTTTGTATTCATATGGTTCTCTTATATCAATTAAATCTATCTTTCCAATTAAATTATCAATATCATTTACATTTATAACTTTTCCTGAGTTTTTACTAAATAAACCAAACATACTATTTCCACTCCTATTAAATTAATTATTTTTGATTATGTGACTATTCTACACTATTTAAAATATTTTTTATGTGACTATGTTACAAAACTTAATTTATACTGTTAATCTATTAACTTTATTATCTTCACTTTAAAAGCTAATTATTAATTATATAAATGCTAAGATAAAAATGTACGCCGTTACTAATATTTTTATGTTTAACTATGGATAATTTTTAACATAGTATTAATGATAATTTAAATAGGGGCTGCTCAGAATAATAGTTAATGTTGAAAATAGTATGTTATAAGGCATTTAAACAAATACTAAGTGCAAGGAAATTTTTAATATAGGGGAAAAACCCTTGCACTTAGGAGTGAAGTTAAATGTATTCAATTGATAATCAATTAAAAATAGAAGATTTTATATTTCCATATGGAGAATTAAATCAGAATAATAGATGGGTAAAATTAACTAAAATAATTCCTTGGAATAAATTTGAGGCAAGATATGCTCAAAAATTTATTAATAACGGACGTCCATTAAAACCATTTCGTATTGTATTAGGTAGTTTAATAATTAAGCAAAAACTTAATTATTCAGATAGAGATACCGTTGAAGCTATTGCTGAAAATCCTTACCTTCAATATTTTATTGGCTTAAAGGAATTTCAACACTAGATTTACCTTCAAATAAATGCAATATAGTTAATAATCTAGTCTTAATTTTAGAATTTTTCTCACTTGTATATAGAGCTTTTATAGTTTCATAAGATGCATGTTTTGTATTAACTGTTAATCTTTTTCTCATATGGACCTCCTGCTTGAATAATTTGATACTTTAGTATGCCCATATTTGAAATATTTAAATAGTAATCTGTAATTAAAATTTATATAGATTTTGAAAAATAAATAGTGGGTATCAAAGCACCCCCTAAATACTATACAAAGCAATATATTGTTAGCAACTGTAGTTATTGACAAAGAAGTTCTTTTATAATGGCTTCATTGCTACGAGGATACTTGTAAAGTTTGCCTTATATATTAGTAGACTTATATATAAGAGCTTTTTTGTTTATTTTTTAATAATATAATTTAAATTATTTTCTTTTACATTTATAAATATTTTTTTACTATTCTACCTTTCTCTATACGAAATTCTCCAGTCTTCCATAGAAGGGAGAGGTATAGAACTTGCCGACATACAACAGATGGATTATAATATAACTAACATATTTTTCTTTAATAAACTGAATATATGAAGTTCAGTTTATTAAATGGTTCTACTCATAAAATATTCAACCTATTTGTCACCATATCAAAATATCAAAAACCAAACCTTGACGTTGATATGGAGCTAGAACAATCATAATAGCCTAATGGGATGTCTTCGAAGAGACATTTCTAGTGTTCCACGCCACACAAACCGTTGGTTCAACAGGATTAGCGTGGGTAGGCTTGCTCAATTGAAAGTATTGACCGCGAAACCACCAATTTCTTTAATGGTGGTAGTTCACTATAAGATACATACTATATTAATTATTTACTGACATATATTTTTTAGTTAAGAATATAATCTATAATAATTATTAATTTATGAGGTGAA
>NZ_ASRV01000114.1 GCF_000401215.1 Clostridium sartagoforme AAU1
TTTTTACCAACCCCATCAGATGATAGTTGGTTTGCTGCTATTATTACTTATTTTTTCGTATAACTTCGTATAATGTATGCTATACGAAGTTATTACGGTAGAAATATGAAAAGTTTTTCTAAAAAAAATATTTATATTACTATAATCATCATATCTATATTTTATTAACATCATCTATATTAACTTTTCTTAAGTTTCAAAAAAAATATGTAATATTTAATGGCATTAAATACGAAAATCAAAATATTCAAATTCCTAAGGATTATATAGGTAATAAAATTTCTACATATAATGATTTTGAAATTTATGAAATTAAAAACTATAATAAAAGTTATCATATAGCTATTCAAAGAGATAATAAATATTTATTTTATAAAACTAAAGAAAGTAATGGTATTAATTTTACAAATTAACTTAAGCGTAACTCGATTTAATTATTTTAAAATATAATTTTAGGTATGGCAAATAGGGGTATAGACTCAACTGGTACCCCTTAAAATATCTTAGTTAAACTAATGTCGGATCAATAATATTTCATCTTTATAACCTCTTAATCTATTAAGTAGATTAAGGCTAGTACTTTTCTTAACTTTATTTTTAGAATATGATTCAATATTTGCAATATAACCTTCCTTGAAGCGGACTTCTAGTATTTGAGCATATAAATTTAAAGACTTCGATTTTATCTAGGGTTAAAGCATTGGCTGTATTCCAAGATAAATCTACTTCTTTTTCATTTGTATTAGTAGATTTTTCATTGATCCTTCCCATTTTTGTTTCTCTAACTCAGATATACCATTTAACTTTCTTAAAATATGAGAGTTGCATAAAACATGATCACAATTAGAATATTTATACGAGCAATAACTTCTGCTCTATGCTCAATAACTTTCTATCTGGTATATTAATCACCTATCTGATAATTACTCTTTCCGGAGTTATTTCCTGTAAGGATTCTCCGTAAATATTACATGTATCAACACGATGAATTATTATTTCATCTGGATTTTCACTAGGTTCAAGTGTTTTACCATCATGACCTTTTTGACTCCAGACCTTTTATCAGATTTAGTTTTCAGACTCTTAGGTTTCTTTTTCAACCCATCAGATGATAGTGGTTTGCTGCTATTATTACTATTTTTATTTGCTTGGTTTTCTAATGATTTAACACGATCCGAAAGACTTTTGTTTTCCTTTGATAATGTTTCTACTTGAGAATTCAAGCTTTTTGTTTCGTTAGTAACTTCTCTCATAACTTGTGTTAAATCTTGATTATATATTTCAAATATCTTGTCTTCGCTCACGGACGTCATCACATTATCATTAGTTTTTACAAGACATACTATATAATACCAGAAATTAATGATAATGGAAAGGTTTTCGAAAAATATTTTTATCATTTCTCCTAATTTATTTTAATAGCTAAATAGTTACACTTAAGCATATTATAAAATTATTATTTTAGTTAAATCCGTTTACATTTTTTTTCCTTTTATGTGATAATACTTATATATTGTTTACAAAAAATAAAAATATAAAGGAGTATTATATGAAAAAAAGTAAATTAAAAAAACTATTATTAGCCTTTGTTATTACTACTAATAGTTTCTCAATCACTACTTTTGCATCTACAAATTTAACATTAGATGATCAAAAATTTAAAAATAACTCTAGTACAACTATTGCTCAATATTCACCTGATAATTCTGCTCTATCATTACTTGATGAATCTGAATTAGAGTTAATTGAAAAAAACTATAGCATCTCAAGTCTAAATAAGGCTTCTAATGAAGTAAATTTAGCCAATCAATTATATAGTTTAACAAATGATCTAAACCTCAAAAATAAAATTATTTCTGTAGAAAGACAAGATAAGATTGATGCTATGCTTGAAATGATTAATATTCTAGAAAAGTATTCTATTAATATTGAATTAGAAAACTTAATTAAAAATTATATTTCACAGTATGGTCCTTATACAGAAAATGATACTTTAATAAATTATGCTCATTCACTATATAATAATGGTATTCAACCTCGTTCTACTTATAGTAGGACTTCAGCTGTAAATTATGCATATACATGGTGGAATAGCTATAATCTAGCATCATATCCTAACTTAACATATTTAGGTGGTGATTGTGCTAACTTTGTATCTCAAGCTCTAGTTGCTGGTGGAAAAACAACCGATTCGAACTGGTATATAAGAAAACTTAACTCTAATAATAATACACCTACTACAGTATCTCAGTTAAATTCTTCATGGAGCGTATCTAATCCTAGTCCTTGGATAAGTGCTGTAGAGTTTAACAATTATTGGTCAAGTAGGGCTACCTCTACTGAAACATATGCCGCTAGTCTTGTATATAACAATCAACAATATGTATATAATAGACCATTTTATATTGGTGATGCAGTTCAAATTTTAGTAGCAAATTATTGGTGGTATGAAGGGTATCATACTATGCTTATAACATCTTATGATTCAACTAATAAAGATTTTAAATTAACATATCATACAACTAATAGAAAAGATGTTAATTTAAATTCAATTGCTAACTCATATAATTCTGATAAATATCAATTTAGATTTTTCGGAATGTAGTTTTTAATAGGTTATTTTCAAGAAAATTGAAAATAACCTATTTTACTTATAAATAATTATATCCTATCTATAATATAAAATTTACATAATAATATAATTATAAATTAGACAACATGGTGTTAGTATAATATTGTAGACACAGAAATCCGAACACTTAACTTCTGAACAAACTAATTATAAATTTATAAAAAAATACTGGAATATTTACTTAAATAGACTCTATTATTTCTTAGCACAAAAAAGCCTTGATATATTACGATTAGCGATAGCTACTCTTGACGTAACGATAAGTCTTATTCTAGATAATTTAAGAAACATTACAACTATATATCTGATATACACTTCAGCCTAAATTTGGTGAGAAATTTGGTTGCTATGGTAAATTATTTGACCACACTAATAAAAATGTATTATCCTATATAAAGAGTTGTTGTTTTATGCCATTAGCTATTCCGGTAATGCATAATAATAAAATTATTTATCTAAAGATTCCTATTCAATATAGACTTTACGATAAATCTAAAACTAAATTAGAGGTAGTAGATATGTTTATAAATGTAGACCTTGCTTTAGCAGAATATGAAGTAATTGTAACTTGTGATAGTTAGTAAACTAAAGTGCCTTTCATAAAACCGATTAAAAAATTTGAAAATATCAATATAATAGGTGCTTTTCATAGTGATATAGCAATATTTGATCTTAATAGAGAGAGAAGTCATAAACGTGACAGACCTAGAAAGAAGGTAAACGAATAAATATCATAATTTAGAATATAAAAAAGATGTTAAATTCTTTGTTTCTCATATAAAAGTAGTTGTAAATTTAATTGATACTTGAATAAATGTCACTAAAAGTAGTTATAATTAATAAATATAAAAATAAAAGGAAATGATTGTGATTAATATGAAATACCCATTAACAAATGACTTTAAAAAAATAGTACTAGAAGATATACCACTTATAGATGTACGAGCACCTATAGAATATGAAAAAGGAGCATTTTTAAATTCTTTTAATTCACCAATTTTAAATAGTGAAGAAAGGCATATTATAGGGATTTGCTATAAAGAAAAAGGAAATGAAGAAGCTACAAAGCTTGGATACAAATTAGTATCAGGTAAAACTAAAGAAGGTAGATTAAAATCTTGGATTGAATTTATAAAGTCCAATCCCTCCACTACGTTATATTGCTTTAGAGGAGGTTCACGTTCTAGAATTGCTCAAGAGTGGATTACAGAAGCTTTAAATAAAGAAATTTATAGACTAGATGGGGGATATAAAGCCTTTCGTAATTATCTAATTAATTCATTAGCTAAAGAAAATCAAAATTATAAACCTATTGTTTTAACGGGATTTACCGGATCTGGAAAAACTATAGTCTTAAAGAAAATAAAAAACTCAATAGATTTAGAAGGAATTGCTAATCATAGGGGTTCATCCTTTGGTGCTCACGCTAACCCTCAGCCTACTCAGATTAACTTTGAAAATAATTTAGCATATGCTTTAATTAAATGCATGGAACAGGATTTTAAACATATTGTTTTTGAAGATGAAGGAAAAAACATAGGTAAAAATTTTATTCCTCAAGACTTCTTTGATCATTTTCATAGTGGAAATACAGTGTTCTTAGAAGCCTCTCTAGAAGAACGAATAGAAAATACCTTAAAAGAATATGTTATAGATTCTCAAATAGAGTATATTAATAAGTTTGGTAAGGATCTTGGCTTAAATGAATGGTTTAATTACATATATTCCAGTATGGATAGAGTGAAGAAAAAG
>NZ_ASRV01000115.1 GCF_000401215.1 Clostridium sartagoforme AAU1
GAAGACCTAAGGTGAATAAAAAAGATAGTAAAGACACTTGATTTTATACAAATGTCTTTACTATCCCAACACTAAAGTACTTTTATTAAACCTTCATTTGGCTAATTTGGATATTCAGAATGGTGAACTGATATTAACGCCGAATTTCCATTAGTCCCCAGCGTTTCCTTGAAGGTTGCAGCAGTATCGATATTTGATCCCTTAAAAATATAACTTATAATACCTTTCATATATATTTGAGCGTATTTAGAATTACTAGAAATGTTGTACCAAGATCTCACCGGTGTCCAACCTGATAAAGTTACCCCAGTTTTATATGAATCACCTAAAAGAGTAATACCTCTTATATAACCACTAGAAACTATAGCGTTGAAATCTTGATTAACGTATCCCCAACCGATAGCAGGAATAATATTTTCGACTCTAGCAGTATAATAACTTCCGTTATTTACAAGAAAAGGAGTTATTCCTGAATATATATTTTTTTCTGTTTACTTTCAATAGATGTATTAAGGTTAATTAGTTCTGATTTTAATTGAGAAATGGCTTCTGATATTTCTAATTCAAGGTCTTCTTGACTTTTAATTAAATTATAATCAATATTAAAATTAAGATTTTCAAAAGTTACGTTTATATCATTTTCTTGAGCAAATGAATTTAAATCATTCGCTATTTGAATATTTATTTGACTTTGCTGCTCTTGAGTTAGTTGGAAGTCGTTAAAGCTATAAGCTTTTACTGTAACTGTGTTTAGTCCAATAATACTAAGTAATAGTAAAGAAGAAAGTAGTTTTAAGAAATTATTTTTCATGTTAATCATTCCTAAAATTAATTAAATTTTTTATTTATCAAGTTTTTTGATAAAATGATTAATATATAAATTATAAATATATTTAAAATAAAGATTCCTAAGTCAAAGTCAAAAGAAGAAAAAAGATTTATATTAAAATTTCTTTCATATACCACAAGAAACTTTAAAGGAAATCCAGCTTGAAGACTATTATTTCCAATAGCTTTTAGGGGGGAAAAATATGTTAATAATATTACTATAAGTATAGATATAGTAATATATTTAAAGTTTATTTTTTTTAGAAATTTATTCATAAAACAACCTCACTAAATAATAAAGTAAAATAAGTCTAAGCATATGCACATTCAACTATAATCCTTCCTACAACAATTATAGTTTATATTGTTATAAAAGTCAATAAATGTAAAATGGTAATTTTAAAAATAGTCTTGAAAATAATTTAGCATATGCTTTAATTAAATGCATAGAACAAGATTTTAAACATATTGTTTTTGAAGATGAAGGAAAAAACATAGGCAAAAATTTTATTCCTCAAGACTTCTTTGATCATTTTCATAATGGAAATACAGTGTTCTTAGAAGCATCACTAGAAGAACGAATAGAAAATACCTTAAAAGAATATGTTATAGATTCTCAAATAGAATATGTTAATAAGTTTGGTAAGGATCTAGGCTTAAATGAATGGTTTAATTACATATATTCCAGTATGGATAGAGTTAAGAAAAAA
>NZ_ASRV01000116.1 GCF_000401215.1 Clostridium sartagoforme AAU1
TAGCTTAGGATAGCCTCTATAAAAACTAGCAGTTAATATAAATTTATAAATTCATAGAAAAAGTGAGGAAAGTTAAAGATTCCTCACTTTAATTTATCTAATTATACAAAAACTCATCAATAAGTTTTTCTGTATCTTCAACCTTCCATTTCCTATCTATTAAATTTACTCCTGTTTTTAGTACTGGATGAACTTCATGATAAGTTTCTTTAGTTTCATTTTTATATAATATCCCTATTGGAATTCCTTCATCACCGAATTCTTCTACTTTTTTAAGTGCTTGCGCTTTATCGCTTGGATCATAGCTTTCATCTAATTTATATATTCTATCCTTATACCATTTAAAAGTATTTACTTTATTGAATACTACGCAAGGCTGCATTATATCTACTAGTGCATATCCTTTATGATTGACTGCTGCTTTTATCATGGATTTTAGGTGTTCTTTATCCCCTGAAAAGCTTCTAGCTACAAAGGTTGCTCCTGCACTAATTGCTATTGCTAATGGATTTATAGGTTCAACATATACGCCCTCAAATTGCAGTGAAGTTACTTGTCCCTTTGCAGTTGTTGGAGAGCCTTGTCCTTTTGTTAATCCATAAATTTGATTATCATGAACAAGATGTACCATATCTACGTTTCTTCTTATATTATGGATAAAATGATTTCCACCTTCACCATAAGAATCACCATCTCCACTATTTATAAATACTTTAAGATTTTTATTTGCCATTTTTATGGCTTGTGCTGGTGGAAGTGCTCTTCCATGAAGTCCATTAAATCCATTTGCCTTTAAATAGTGAGGAGTTTTAGCTGCTTGCCCTATACCTGATACCATAACAATTTCTTCTGGTTTTAGTTCTAATTCAGCTAATGCTTCTTTTATAGCTGCTAATATTCCAAAATTTCCACAGCCTGGGCACCAAGCTATTTCATCATTACTTTTATATAAATTTAAATCTAACATTAAAACTCCTCCTTTCTAATTTCATCTACTATATATTTTCCTGTTATTTGGCTTCCATCATACTTTAATATACTTTTAGTCATTAATATTCCTGTTTCTTGAGTTATTAATTTTCCTAACTGTCCTGTAAAGTTTTGTTCAACATTTATAATTTCTTTAGCATTTTTTGAATATTTTTTAAGGTTTTCTTGTGGAAGTGGATATATATCACCAAAGCTTAAGGCTCCAGCTCTTTTTCCTAATTTATTTAAATCTACAACTGCATCTTTTAATGCTCCATAAGTTGAGCCAAAACCTAACAATAAAATTTCTACATTTTCATCTCCTATAAATTCTGGTTCTTCTATTTCTTCTTTCAGCAATATTAATTTTTTCATTCTTTTATCCATTTGAGATTTTCTCATTTCTGAGGATTCTGTTATGTGAGATTCTTCTGTATGCTCATCACTATCAACTAAAACTATTTGCTGCTTAGAGTTTCCTGGAATCATTCTAGGTGATATTCCATTTTCAGTTATTTTATATCTCTTATATTCTTCTCCTTCTTTTAATTCCTCACCAGTTGATATATATTTTTCTATTTTTACCTTACTTAAATCATATTTAGGAATAGTTACATTTGCATCAGCTAAATATTGATCTGTTAATAATATTACAACTGTTTGATATTTATCTGCTAAATTTAATGCTTTTACAGTCTTATAAAAAGCATCTTCTGCATTTCTAACGCTTATTACAGCTCTAGGAAATTCTCCTTGAGATGCTGTTAATAAAAAACTTAAATCACTTTGCTCTGTTCTTGTTGGCAGCCCTGTTGCTGGTCCTGGTCTTTGTGAATCTACTATAACTACTGGTGTTTCTGTTATTCCTGCAAGTCCAAATGCTTCCACCATAAGTGAAACCCCTCCACCTGAGCTTCCGGTCATAGACCTTGCACCTGCATAAGAAGCTCCAATAGCAAAATTTATAGCTGCTATTTCATCCTCTGCTTGATCAACAACTATGCCTGTTTGTACTTGCTTTTTAGCTAAATATGTCATTATGCTTGTTGCTGGTGTCATTGGGTAAGCAGAATAAAAGTCTAATCCTCCTGCAATGGCCCCCAAAGCAATAGCATCATTTCCATTAATTAAAATATACTTTGATAGATCATTACTTTTAATTGAATATTTTGAATCAATTAAATTATATCCAGCCTTAACTGCCTTCACATTTTTATCTTTTATATCTTGAGATAATTTACTGCTAAAATATTTATCTATATTATCTAAAGTAACTGAAAAATATTTTAATATAACACCTGCTGCTACAGATGTAAAAGCTTTTGATAAGCTTAAAGTTTTAGCTGTTTCTATAAGTGGCAGCTTTAAAATTTTTTCATCTTCTACCTTTATACTTTTATCAGCTATTATTACTCCTTCCTTATTTAATTTATCCTTATGGTATAAAATTGTATTTTCATCTAATGCAAGTATTAAATCTATTTCTTCCTTATGTGCATATACTTTATTTTCCCCAAATCTAATTTGTATAAAGTTATGTCCACCCCTAACTCTTGACATATAATCTTTATTTGAAAACAAGTAATATCCAGCTTTTTTTAATGATTTTTCTAAGAAATCACTTAGTGTATCCAGACCTTGTCCAGCACTTCCTCCAATTAGTATATTATATTCCATTTAAATTCCTCCCTTTTATAACAACTTTACTCTTTATCTCACTATTTATATATTTTCAAAGATCTCTCCCCTTATATAGCTTATATTCTAATTTCATTATTTGTGATTTTTGATTATTGACAATTTCTTTTAATTTTTTTATTTCCTTATTAACTACATTAATTTCCTCTTTTTCTTTTAAATTGTAAGATATTTCTTTATGATTTATTTCACCCAAAAACTCATTACTTAAAACTTCTTCTAAAAAGAAACTTATATAATCATTATTTTCAGTAATATAAATTTCTTTTTTTTCGTAATTTTCAATATAAGATACTTTTTTTATATTTTCTTCCTTTAAAATTTTATAAACTGAAGGCTTTGAAAAATCTTCTCCAAAATTCATAGAATAACATCCATAAAGTTTATCATCGCTTATCCATAAAGCCCATAATACTTCCTTTAATTTAATTATCAAACAAGAAGATATATTTTCATTTTCAAATATAATAGTTTCCCTTTGAAGCTTTTCATTTTTATCTAAATTAATATTTTTATAGATAATAGATTTTGTTTTTTCTTCATTAACAGCAATTAAAAAATGTACTATATTATTAGTTATACAATATGACGTATCTACATATGGATGATTTGTTATATAAATAATTTTATTTTCACTCCAAGTATTTTCATCTTTTTTAAAACTTTTAAGTACTAACTTATACATTTCAAAAGAAATACTATGTATTATTAATGAAATATAGTTATTTCCTTGTAAAATATTATAATTTATATCTATATTATTATTTTCACTATGAATTTTCTTTAACGAAGTATTAAACTTATCCTTAAAATATATATTTTTAGAATCATTATCTGCGCTAAATAAAAAGTTAAAATCTTTTTTCAAAAAAAATCCTTTTATATTAATTGGTGTTATAAGATTATATTTAATACAAAAAAGAGTTTTAAACTTCCATGTATCATCTTCTAGAATGCATAAAATAATATTGCCTGTTATATCTTGACAAATTAAGTTAACATTTCTATTGAAATCTTCTGTAACATAAAAGTATTTAAAACTCTGTTTAAGTATAATATTTCTTTTTGATTTTCTATTACTATTAATTTTTTCGTAAAATACTCCAATTTCATCATCATATGAAAATTCTAATAATTCTTCATCTTTTGTTTTTATTATAATATCATTATATATTTTTTGCTCATTTCATAGCTCCTTTAATTTATCAGGTAAAAAGACAAGTTCTTCTTTTATAATATATGTTGTTATAATTGAACTTGCATCAAATATAATAAATCTATCTTTTATATAAGGTGTTATCATAAGTTGAGTTGATGATCTTATAATAAAATCTAAATCATCTAAAGAGTTGTTATCTTCAATATATAAAACAGCTTTTTGCTTTCCATTTAAAATACCTTTAATAATTATTTTTTCTTTTTTCGAATTAATACAACTTATATAATATGGAATATAAAACTCAAACTTAAATATCAAATAATTTCTTTTATTATCTATTAATCCTCTACTTTTGCTTTCTTCTACAACTTTACACTTTTCGAAAATTACTTCTTCTACTTCTATTATCTCCTCTGAAAGCAATTCATTAGTTTCCTGCTGAAATATTATTTTTTCTTTGTAAGTAGATATTACTTTATTTGCTAGTATCGCTGACTCTTTGTTTTCATTCAAATTTTCCTCTAGACTATTATATAAAATTTTTTCTTCTTTTATAACTCCTATATCATATGGATTACAATTGTTTTCTTTAAACTTAAATGTATTAACTATTATCTGTTTTTCTATATCAATTATATCTAAAGCTCCTCTTCCTTTATTATCCTTACTTGTTACTAAAAGAAGCCTTTTATCTAAAGATATTCTTATTTTTTGAGGTTCTTCTAAGGTAGTTTTTATACTTTCTGTAACTTCATATTTTTTTAAATCTATAATATCTATTCTATTTAATCCATTATTAACTGCGTATAAATAATTAGAATTTCCTTCTAAATCTGTAATGCTAGATCCTAAGGGAAATTCTATATATGAAATCTTATCACTTTCTAAGTCTACTACATGTATGTTGCCTGTAAATTTTCCTCTACTTGCGCTTTTGTTTGATATATAAATATATCTTTCTTCATCTTCTATAAAAATATAATTTGGAGCCATTCCAATTTTATTGTATTTTTTAATTAGCATTAATGATGATGTATCATAAACTTTTATTTCATTTTGAAAAATATCAAGAATAAAAAGCTTACTACCATCACTATTTAAATCAATACAATCCACAGCAATAAATCCATTTATCCTTCCAAGTTCTTCACCATCATATAAGCTATATACATGTACTTCTTCTGTACTAGAAACATAAATCCTTTGAGAGATGGAATCCACTTTAATATGTCCATTGTTAGGTATATATAATCTTTTTTCAGTTTTAGTGGCATGATCAATAATGGTAACTTTATTATTTCTATCAGTTGCAATATACACATTATTCTTATTATCTATAACTATATCATAAGGTCTTGGCCCAACTTTAACTTCCTCTATAATGCTTAAATTATCTCCATCAATAATAGACACCGTATCTGTCCCAAGCTTAGACACATAATAAATGTTTTTACTAACTGCATTAACCATGGATTCCTCTTTCCTCCTATTTTATTCTATCAATTCATACTCTTCTTTATTTCCATCTACTATAATTTTAAAAACAGCAGTTGGGAATATATTATTTCTTTCTAACTCTAGTTTAATTGTTTCTTTATCATCTTCTTTAATCTTTAAGGCTTGTGTGCAACTTATATTAATCTTATTAGGAGCTGTAACTAATTTTGTTTTTATCTTTTTTACCCTTAATCTATCATAAATATAAAGTGCTCTATAATGAGAAGTAAACACCATTATATAATCATAATCTTCTAATTTCATAATTACTCTCCAATACCTTTAGTCATTTTTTATTATTCTATTTTATTTTATGCTAAGATTATTTATAAGTTACATTTAAAGCTAATTCCTTCTTCTTAAAAGCCTATCCATTACAGATTGATTTCTTTCTATTTCAAGTTCTGTACTAATTTTCTTATTTTCTTCTAATAATAAAGATAATTCTTTTTTTATTAATTCATTTTCTTCTGAAATTGTTATATTTTGTTCCTCTAATACTTTTCTTAAGTTTAATTCCTCTTGAAGTTTTTCTTCTCTCATAGCCACTATGTCTCTTAAATTATTTATTTCTTCCTTTAATAATTTAATTTCATTAATATACCCATCTAAAGATTGTTTTATGTCCATTTTTTCTTTTTCTACTGCAGCTAAGTTTTCACTTAAAATTTCATACTCTCCTTGTATCTTTTTCTGCAACTCTAAAAAAATATTACTATTTTCTTCTGCTTTTCTCTTTTGATCCATAGCTCTAATTACTTGTTGCTGATATTTTTCTATTCCTTGCTGGTTCTTTTGGAATAATAAATTTAAATGAGCTATCTTATCTTCTAGAACCTTATTTTCTTCTTTGGCTCTATAAAGCTCTGCTCGTATTAACTCTAAATCCTCGTTATATATATCATTATTAATATTATTTCTATTTATATTACTACTTTGAATATCATTGCCAACTAGAAAATCCTTTGGAAAGTATAAATATAAATCTAATCCTGTTGTCCCATATAATTTTCTCTCTTTAATATATCCGCTTCTCCCTTCGCTAATATATCCATTATACCTTTCTATTCTGTCGCTATTTTCCACATTGTACTTTATAGGTTTACTCCAACTTGCTCCTGTAAAAATTGAATAATATATTTCATTATTATCTATCCAACAAGAGTAAATTTTATTTCCATCATTAAAAATTAAAGGCTCCCTTATATTTTTTTTGCCTTCATAAACCCTAAAATCCTTAAGGCCTCCTAAAAGATCTACTATTACGTGATCTAATAAATACATCGAATCTTCTCTATATTTATTTAAAATATGAATATTATTTTTATCTACTTCAGCTTCAAAATGTATTTCTTCTCCTTGAATTCCATAAAGTCTATTGGATTCTAACCAAGAGTTATTTTGATAAATTGAGTAGTTTAATGATATTTCATCCCCTTCATCTGATAAATAAAATAGATAAATTTCCCCTTTAATATTTATGTTAATTAAGTAATACTCCTTTAATTCAGGCTTTAAAATTATGTCTTGAATATTATTTATATCAGTTTTATGTCCATCCCATATGCAGTGCATTAGTACACCATGGTCACTTCCATCTTTACTAGCTAATGCATAAAAAATATGCATGCTAGGTCCTATTATCTCAATTTTTATACTTTCAATATCATAATTAGTGTCTTCCACTTTATATAATATTTTACCAACCCATTGTTTATCCTTCATTGTACAATATCGTAGCTCACCTTTAGTATTGGAATATACTAAATGTATTCCTTCATTATCATCTATAAATAGTCCAAAGGCAGTTACTCTACTATCAATTATATTTTCTTTTGTCCATTTTCCTTCTCTATACATTATTCCATAGTTCAATTCTTTATTTTCATTTAAAGAAAACTTCCATAAATTTTCTTTGTAATCAGCATATAGCCATGGATATACCCCCCTCATGCTCAACGCTCCTTTATAAACTTTATTTAATTATCTCTATATACCTATAAGTGTTTTAATTGTTTAATATACTATTTATTTTAATTATTTAGTCATTAATAAACATATATATCTATAAAATTATATTTATAATTATTAAAGATTATGTCAGTTTTATGTGCTAAAAAACTTCTTAATTTCTATTTTTTAATATCACCACTTTCTATATATTTCATATCATGTATTGTGAGTACTAAAATGATAATATATTATTTTATAAAGGAGGATATATATGTCCATTAACTTTAAAAAATTCGTGCCTCGTCCTGGACTAGTGAATAAGCAAGGCCGATTACCTGATCCAGCTGAATTAGTTTGTGTAGAAGTTCCTAAGGTCTTTGACCAATGTTTAATTAAAAGATGTCTTGTTTACTGTGAAGGACCTGATACCGATACAACTGATTGCGAATTAAGAAGTGACCCTCTTACTAATCCTAAGAGGTATATTTCAAGTAGAGATTTTAAAATAACTCTGCTACATGTTGACAAAATTCCACTAAAGAAGGACCCATGTTTTAAAAGAATAGTGATAAACTACATGATTTCCTTCTATGCAGACTACATTGATTGCGAAGGCAGAACTAAGAGCGAGTTTTACGAAATTAACAGAACAGATGTACTAGGTAAATTCTATTGTCCAGAATCAATTTCTCAAGCAACTACTACTTTAGAAGACGAGCCTTGTGATAACAATTTGATCAAACTAGAAATGGTTGCAGATGCATTAAATGGTGAAATACTTAAAGATGAACATTGTAATGAAGTATTAGATATTACTTTAGGTTATTATATTGTTGTTAAATGTGAGCTTGTAGTTCAATTATTAATTCCAGCTTACGACTATTGTCCAGTTCCAAAAGTACCTTGTATTGATGAACCAGAAGAAGATCCATGTGAAATATTTGAAAGGGCTCCAATACCTAAGTTCTATCCAGATCAAAACTTAGAGCCATTATTCCCAGATCCTGATTGTTCATGTGAAGATGAATTGGATTAATTTAATTTTTTCTACTTAAATAAGTAGTTTTTAACCTAGTAATTTTTTATACTTTTATAAAAGTACTTAAGGTAGCGAAATAATAAAAATGACCTACAAATATTGATGTAGGTCATTTTTATTTAAAAACTATATTTATTTGCTATTTCTTTTGCTATATCATTGGCCGCAATCATACCACTTTGAAGTGCTCCTTGCTGAGTCCCATGTTTATTAGATACATTATCTCCCGCAAAGAATACCTTATTATTCATTTCCGGACATCTACTTATATAAGAATATAGTATTTTATCTTCTGGCTTAAATAAAGTAGAAAAACCCCAAATATATTGAATGTCTGACCACACTAAAGATTTATAATCTAGTAATATACTATCTAGATATCCTTTAGGTAAATTATGAATCTTTTCTATATATTTTATAGTATCTTTTATTTTTATTTCATCATCTATAAATGAAAAATCTTTTGCTTTATCTCCTGTACTATAACTTGCTAACAATATTCCAGATTCTTTTGGATTTCCATTTAATTTTATAACTTCACCACTTTTATCTTCATATTCTATATGATCCGATGGATAATAAATTGAATATAGTGGTAAATCAGTTATTGTTTTTCCTCCAATTATTCTTTTACTTTTTCCACCCATTTCCCAGAATCTTTCTTTAACATATAAATATACCTTTTGAGAATTTTTGAAGCTTATTTCTTCTATTGCTCTTAATTTTTCATTACTAAAGCTATCACTAATATCGATTCTTTTAAGATTTGGGAATGGTATAGTTGAAATCAAATAATCAAATTCCTCTATGCTTTCTATTTTACTTTCTAAATCTACATGTTTTACCATAACTTTATCTTTATCATTAGTATTATAAATTCCTTCTACAGAGTTTCCTAATTTAATATTTACATTTCCTAAATCCTTCTTTTTAATGTCTTTATAAGCTTTTAAATCTTTTTCTGTAATTGCTTCGTATAAAGCTAATGGGAGTTTTATCATTCCACCTTCTATAGTATAATTAGTATTAAAATCTAAAGTATATTGTTTTTGTAGAACTTCTATTAAACTTTCATTGAAAAATTCTTTACTTCCATTAATATAACCTATCATATTTATCGCTTCTTCACTAAACCCATATTCTTCGTAAGCCTTTTTATAACTTAACTTATCTAAAGCAATAATTTTCTTAGAATAATTCTTTTTTATATCTATTAATTCTTTTTTTTCTTCTGAAGTTAATTTCTTTAAATATTTATTACAAATATTTATATACTCTTCATCTTTTAATTTTATTTTATCAGCTTTTGTAAGGTTATATTTAGGATATATATTTTTCAATACTTGCCTTTCTTTATTATAAGTTCCTACATTTCTTAAATAATAATATTGACTACTATTTATAAAAGCCTTTGTTTTTAAATTGAAAGTATTTATATAATGCCATGCAGTATAATGTGAAACAGGAATACTTATCTCTCCAAAATCTCCATAATAATTATTTAATCTGTCAAAATAATAAGTATATACTCTTCCACCTATTCTTTTACTAGCTTCAAAAATGGTAATATCACATCCTATTTTCTTTAGCTCGAAAGCAGCGGCAAGTCCAGCTTCTCCAGCACCTATTATTGCAATTTTTCCCTTTTTACCATATTTATTTTGGCATATATTTCTTATGTCTTTTGGAGGACTCATCAAATTTATAATATTATTTAAATCTTCAAGTCTTCCTTCTTTCTTTAGTTCCTTTTCAAGAATATTATATCTATCATAATCACTAGGACTATTTATATAATAAATATTTCTTGAATTATTTTTATCTTCCATAACTTCACATCCTAAGGTTCATATTACATATATAAAACTATATATGTACTTGTTAAAATAACTTATTTTGATTTATAAATTTTAATAATGCTTTTTATTAAATCCTCTATGTCTTTTGATGTATTAAAATATCCTGGACTTACTCTAACTGTTCCCATATACTCAGTTCCAATTACCTTGTGTATTAAAGCTGCACAATGGTAGCCTGTTCTTACTGCAATATTAGCTTCATTTAATTCCTCTCCAACAATGGAAGCATCTATCCCTTCTATATTAAAAGATAGTACTGAAGCTTTATTTTCTAGTGTATTACTTCCATATATCTTTACAAAAGGTAGCTTTTTCAATTCTAATAAAAGTTCTTCAAGTAAGCTCATTTCTTCTTTATAAATATTATTTATACCAATTTTCTTAATAAAGTCTATTCCTGCACAAAGTCCTGCTATCCCTGGAGTATTTAATGTTCCACTTTCAAACTTGTCTGGTATTTCATTTGGTTGCTTCATTGAATTAGAACTACTTCCAGTTCCTCCAACTTTAAAACTTTTTAATGATAATCCTTCTTTTATATAAAGTCCTCCAGTTCCTTGTGGTCCTAAAAGCCCCTTGTGGCCTGGAAATGCAAGTAAAGCTATATTATCTTTATCTATATCTATATTTATACTACCAGCACTTTGAGATGCATCTACTATAAAAATAAGTCCATAGCTCTTAGCTATTTTCCCTATAGACTTTATATCTTGAACTGTACCTAAAACATTTGAAGCATGATTGATAATTATCGCCTTTGTATTCACTTTTATAGCATCCTTTATATCTAATGGGTTAATAAATCCTCCTCTATCACAAGATACTAGTGTTACTTCCACCCCATTCTTTGCCATTAAATTAAGAGGTCTTAAAACTGAATTATGCTCTATAACTGTACTAATAACATGATCTCCTTTTTTTAAGGTTCCTCTAATAGCTATATTCAAAGCTTCGGTTGCATTACTTGTAAAAACTATATTTAATAGATCCTTTATATTAAATACCTCTGAAATCAGATTTCTTGCCTCCATAACTTTAAGAGCTGATTTAATAGCCATATTATGAGATCCTCTGCCTGGATTTGCACAATAATTTTTCATGCAATTCAAAACTTCTTCATACACCTTAGAAGGCTTTGGGAAAGACGTAGCTGCATTGTCTAAATAAATCATCTTACCACCTTATTTTAAATACTCTATTACATTATATTAACTCTAATAGTTTTTAGTTCTTATTATACTTAATCTAAAACAAATTTCTACTTTTAAAGTTTCTAAAGAGTAATAAATCCCGAAGAAGGAAATACATCTTCGGGATTCATTTTTATTTACAATATTATTTTATAGCTTAAAAATTCTACTATTTAAATTCTTTATTAATAGTCACATTCACAGTGACATCTTCTTCTATTACAATCTCTAGTGCATGCATTTGATCTACAAGTTATTGTTGAAGTTAATGTTGAATTGTTAAATGTAGCTCCAATTACAGCAAGTGCAGTACCTGAAACTGTAGCTACAGCTGTATAAGTGCAGCACTCTTCACCACAAGCATCAGTATCACAAATAGAGAAGTTTGTAAAAATTGATCCTGTAAGAGCGCCAGCAGCTATTAATCCAATTACAGGCCATGAAGGTCCTACTGGTACTGCAGTTGTTTGATTTCTACATTGCTTAAATATTTGTACAGTTACTCCTCCTAAAACTGCGGTAGCTGTTGTTGTAAAAGCACTTGAGAAATCTAATTTTATAACTGGATCACAAATACAAGAAGTATCTACAGTAAGTGATGCAAGTACTACATCAGTACTTCCTGTAGTTACAACTGGTAACGTAACAGTTGAAGGACATCCACATTTTATAATTGTTGGACATTGTTTTTCTTCTTTTCTTCTTTCTTTTCCACAAGAATCATAATAACCTTTTGACATTGAATTCATAAATTGAATCCTCCCTTTATATAAAGTTTTTTTAATTTAGTATTAATAGTTTTTTCTTTAATTTTTTATTGTTATAAATTATAATTTTTTCTTTGGTAAACCTTGTTCTTAATTATACTTCAGTTCCATCACACTCTTGGAATAATGGTTCTAAGTTCTGATCTGGGTAGAACTTAGGTACTGGAGCTCTTTCAAATCTTTCACATGGATCTTCTTCTGGCTCTTCTTCACAAGCTTCTCTTGGTGTTGGGCAGTAATCATAAGCTGGAATTAATAATTGAACTATAAGTTGACATTTAACTACTATAAAGTAACCTAAAGTTATATCTAAAACTAAATTTCCAGCTTCATCTTCTGTTATTTCTCCATTTAATGCTTCTGCTACCATTTCAAGCTTAATTATATTTGATTCATCGCACATAATATCATCTTCACTGCTTGATGAAATTTGTGCTATAGAATCTGGACAGTAGAATCTTCCAATAATGTCAGTTCTATTAATTTCGTAGAATTCGCTTTGAGTTGCTCCGTTATCATCAATATAATCTGCATAAAAACTAATTACATAATTAAGAACTAATTTTTTAAAATTAGGATCTCCTCTAAGAGGAATCTTATCTATTGATAATAGTCTTACTCTAAAGTCCCTGCTAGAAATATATCTCTTAATATTTGCTATTGGATCGCTCCTTAACTCTTCATCTGTAGTTAAAGTATCTGGTCCTTCAGCATATACTAAGCATCTCTTTATTAAGCATTGGTCAAAAACCTTCGGAACTTCTACACAAACTAATTCTGATGGATCAGGTAAACGGCCTTGCTTATTTACCAATCCTGGTCGTGGCACGAATTTCTTATAGTTAATGGACATATTTTCTCCTTTCGTAAAAACTATAATACTTAAAATTAATTTTGTAATTATAGTATATATTATGTCGGAATATAAAAGATGTGATATTAAAATATCTTATAATGTAGTTTTTATATCATTATTTTTTTATTTTTTTGCATAAAAATTTGGATATATATAAGTTTGTATTCCCTTATCTTAAAGGGTCCATAAACTTGTATATATCCAATTGAAATATTAAAGAATAAATAATAAAAAAACTGCACTAAACAAAAAATTTAGTGCAGTTTCTTTATTATTTATTTAAAGCTTCCATTAAAGTTTCTAAGTTTAATCCATGTACCATTGCAGCATCTTCTATTGATTCTGCTTGAGCTGATGGGCATCCTATACATCCCATTCCAAAGCTCATTAAAATTTCTGGTGCATTTTCTTTTACTCTTATAACTTCTCCTATTGTCATATCCTTAGTTATCATATTAATCACCTTTCCTTGTATTATTTAAATTTACTATGCTTATATGTTTCAATTAATAATCTTTATTCTTACTGTCTTATAAAATTAACAACTATTAGTCTTATTTAATTAAAATAGCAAAATTGAAAGCATATATATCAATTTTAATCTATACTAAATATTAAATGCAATATTTTATCTTTAATTCTTCTAAAATAGCTAGATTTTCATCTTTCACATTGTTATTTTCATTTTCAAAGTTTAAACATTCTTCATTAATCAAATCAAAAGTTTCTTCTTTTAATCCTCTTTGTGCAAACTTATAAACTACCTTATCCTCTTTATCAATATGTCTTTCTAAAAGATTAGTGTATGAAACTGCATTTGCTATTACATCCAACTTAGCTTCTTCATTCCCACTTTTTAAACTTTCTAATGCTTCTATTAAACTAGATATATATAATCTTCCAAGATCATGTTCTACAAGCATTCCATATTTAACTACTTTTTCTGCTGTTTCTCCAATTTCATCAACCATTCTATTAAACAGCATAACCTCTTCTTTTTTATGATGATGTGAATCTGCATAATTTTTTATGAAATGTATCATTCTATAAAAATCATCATAATTCAATTCCTCACCTTTTAAAACAGACAAACAAGATTTTCTAACTATCTTTAACATTTGTTTAATGTTTTTATGTTCTTCCATCATTAATTCTATTGCATTCATTTTTTTCAGCTCCCTATACTCTTTCTATTGAAAATTCATCATTTTCTAATAAAATATAGTTAAATTCCTTATTAGCTTCATTTACAAAAGCCTTTATCCATAAGTTTCTTAAAGTATAAAAACAATTTACATCTCCACCTACAGAATCCCAAATGTTTTTATGAACACAAACTCTCCTCTTCCAAAGAACTTTATCTTCTTCTTGTACTAGTACTTCATTTACCCTATCACATGGCATTCCATCTAAAATATAATCATTTACTGCATTAAATATATCTACAGCATTATCTAAAGGTTTCATTTCTTCTTTTGCTTCTTTAGCTGCTTTTAGACCTTGCTTTATATATATATCTTCTAACTTGGTACCTGTATTTTCTTTTTCTAAAACTTTAACTGTCCATGTTGCAAGTCTTCCTTCTGCTGAATGAATTTTACTTTGAAGCCATCCATGAATATTTGAATTATCTATCATTTCTTCTAATGGAAGATTAGGTAATTTTTCTCCATGTTTACTATTTATTTCTTTTGATAATTCTTCTATATTTAAATTTTCATTTTTAGCAAGATTTATTATTTCTGCTTCAAGACCTTCAAACCAAACTATTTTATTAAATAACCAATAATGAATTTTTCCTAAATATAAGCTCATGCTTTTTCCTCCAATATCTATAACTTATTTATTAATGAAAGTGTATCATATAGTTATTTCTTTATCGGTAACCCTTGTTACACCTTGTATTGATTTTATATTTCATCTATAATTTTCAAATTTAACTCTTTTGCAAATTCTTCTCCTATATATCTATTTCTTAAATTTTTAGGATCATGTGCATCTACTCCTAATATTCTTTTTACATTATATTCCTTTGATAAAATCCAAAAATCTTTTATAGGATAATAATATCTTTCTCCTAAGTTATAGTTAATTTTCCCTCTTTTCATTCCATTTATGTTAATTTCAATTGGCATATTTAATTTTTCTGCTGCTTCTAGTATTCTTCTCGATGCCTTAATTGAATGTTCATCCCAGTTTCTATAAGATATTCCAAACAAATCAGGATGAGCTATATAAGCAAAATCTAAACCTTCCATAGATTTTATTACATGATCCACATAAACTTCTAATATCTCTGGAGTAAAATTAATATCTCCTACATATATCCATTCACCTTTATAAGGGAAAAAATGCACTCCTAATAATAAATAATCCACATTATATTTTTCTTTAAGCTCTTTATATAACCAGTGATAATCTTCAAAATATTCACATTCCATTGCTTTTTTAATAGAAATTTTATCTTTATATTTTTCTCTTGAAATATCTATTTCTTTAAAATATTCTTCTAATTGATCATAAGTCATTCTACTACAGTTGTCTATATTCTTCCCTGGATGAGGTAGATGATCTGATATTCCTATTTCATCATATCCTTCTTTTATTGCTTCTCTTATATAATCCTCTACTGTTCCTACTGCATGATTACATCTATAATTATGTGTATGATAATTAGTTTTCATTTTTTTCACCTATCCTTTGATATTATCTCTTTAATTTATCACATACTTTATATAATAACATATATAAATTCTAACTTCTATTTTCTTACCCAAATGAAAAGGCTATCACAAACTAATTTATGATAGCAATTTCTACTATTTTATAAAAAATTCATTCTTATTCCTTGAACCTCTATTACTCTTTTAGTAATCATACTGTGAACAACCACAACTTCATCTCTTTCAGATATATAACAATAGTCTTTTACCTTAAAGGCTATTTCTTCTTCATTTTCATAATCAGTAATATAAACTTTATATACAGGTATATTAGTAGAGTTTTTTACTGTTTCCACAATACCAGTACATATACCACTAGTTTTTGTATATAATCCAAATATTGCTTCAAAAAAATATATTATGTCTGGAATAAATATTACTAAAACTATATAAAATTCCCTGGCAAAATGACCTGATATTATAAAAAACAGTGTTAATAGCTTTAGCCATTTTATTCTATCAACTCTATCCTTCCATTTAACCTTCATATGAGGAGAAAATTTCATATTAATTCTCCAAAAAAAGTTACTTTCTTTATCATAGCTTCCAGGATAATCATAGTCTCTTTTCCATTTTAATTGTCTATCAGTAAGTTTTAAAACAATTATTTTTCTTTCAATTATATAGGTTAAAATCAGAATAATTTCAGTTAATATTTCTACTCTAATTAAAATTAAATCTTTAAATATTACAGCTATTAATATACTGTATATAGCAAATAAGATGCATATTATTTTAAATATAATTGTTTTCTTTTTTATTTTATAAGTGTTTCATGCTCTAAATTAAGTTTTAAGTTATTTATAGAAAAA
>NZ_ASRV01000117.1 GCF_000401215.1 Clostridium sartagoforme AAU1
GAAAAAAATCCTAGTGTTACTATAGAAAATATCATCATTATACTTATTGATTCAATATTAATGCTATAAAAAAACGAAATATTAATTCCCTTAAATCTAAGATAATATGATATGTTTCCTATAATGCCTAAAAGTATCCCTATAATCCCAAATATTCTTACATTTTCTAAACTTCTTCTTTCTGATCCCATAACAATTACTCCTTATTACAAAAAGATCAATAATTTTATATTGCAAAAAATAATTTTATTATTTACTTATATTATATTATAATAGTGTTAATTATTGTTATAAATTTATGTAAACGAGGTGTTTTAATTGAAGAATTTTATAGATTTAAGAAGTGATACTGTTACTAAACAACCTGAATTTATGAAAGAAGCCATGTTTAAAGCTGAAGTTGGTGATGATGTTTATGGAGATGATCCTACAATTATAAAACTTGAAAATCTTGCTGCTGAAATAATTGGAAAAGAAGATGCTCTTTTTGTTCCTAGTGGTACATTTGGTAATCAGCTTGCATTATTTACTCATTGCAAAAGAGGTAGTGAAGTTATTTTAGCTGATTCTAATCATATAATTGCTCATGAAGTTGGAGCAAGTTCTATAATTGCTGGCGTTCAGCTACGATCAATAGATTCTGAGGATGGAGTTATAAAGACAAATGAAATAGAAAAAAGAATTCGCTTTGAGGATGAAGATATTCACTTTCCTTCTACGTCTCTAATATGTGTTGAAAATGCTCATTCTAGTGGAAATGTTTTATCTTTAGGTGAAATGGATGAAATTTATACTGTAGCCCAAAAATATAATTTACCTGTCCACTTAGATGGAGCAAGAGTTTTTAATGCTTCAGCTTCATTAAATGTTGATGTAAAGGAAATTACTAAATATTGTGATTCAATTATGTTTTGTTTATCTAAGGGTTTATGCGCTCCTGTAGGTTCTATTTTAGCTGGAAGTAAAGAATTTATAGCTAAAGCAAGAAAAAAAAGAAAACTTATGGGTGGTGGATTAAGACAAGCTGGATTCCTTGCTGCTGCAGGAATAGTTGCTCTTAATGATATGACTAAAAGATTAAATGAAGATCATGAAAATGCTAAACTTCTTGCAAGTGAATTAAATAAGCTTCCTGAAATTAATGTTAATCTTGATAATGTTAAAATAAATATGGTATTTTTTAGTTTTAAAGATAATAGCATAGATACTAAAAATTTAGTTAAGTTCTTTTTAGAAAATAATATTAAGATAAATGATGCTGAAAATGGACTTATGAGATTTGTAACTCATTATTGGGTTACTAAAGAAGATATTTATAGAATAATTCACACAATGAAAGACTTTTTAAACATTTGTAA
>NZ_ASRV01000118.1 GCF_000401215.1 Clostridium sartagoforme AAU1
TCTATTCTGTTCTTAAAGCTTCAACTGGATCTTTCTTTGATGCCATTTTAGCTGGTATAAATCCTCCAAGTATGGTTAATGTTACACTTATTATTACTAATAATATTGCATGAATTGGATTTAAAACAGCAACGTTTTCTAAATCAGTTACCTTATATAGTATATGATTTGTTGGGAAAGTTAAAAGCCAAGCTATAAGTATTCCAAGAAAACCTGATAAACTTCCAATTATAAATGTTTCAGCATTAAATACTCTTGTTATATCCTTCTTTCTAGCTCCTAATGCCCTTAACACTCCTATTTCCTTTGTTCTTTCTAACACAGAAATATAAGTTATTATTGAAACCATTATTAATGATACTACTAATGATATTGCTGCAAATGCTATAAGAACCATTGTTATTGCATCCATAATCCCACTTGATAAGCTTACAAAGGTACTTGCCATATCATTATATATTATCATATCCTCCTTATCTTTTCCATCATTCCAAGAATCTAAATATGATATTACTTCATCTTTTGTTGTAAAATCTTTTGGATATAAAGTTATCATATAAGGAACCTCTGTTGCCCCTAGACTTGCTAATAAGCTTTCTTTTGCATTAGATGTGCCATTATCTTCTGCAAAACTTTGTCCTGTAAATACATTATAATCTGCCTCTTGCTGTGCTTTAACTACTTCTGAATCTTTTGATTTTTCTATGAAATATTTGCTTAAATCATCTGAATATGAAATACCATTAGATAATAATGAAATATCCACGCCGTCTTTAAGTCTTATAATACCTGCTATTTTTAGTGGAATAGCCCTTTCATTATTATAAAGTTCACTCATATCTGAGGGATTAACTGATAATGTAAAAAAGTTTCCAACTTTCTTATAGTAATCATCATTTAAAACTGCTTTAATTTCATGTCCTACAATATTGTTAAAATTAATCTCTTCTAAATTACTACTTATTCCTAATGCCTCTAAAACCTTTGTGTCGATTTTATTATATTCATCAACTACTAAAACTAAATCATTCATTGTTTCTGGATAATTTCCATATAATAAATCATAATTCTTTTCTAAATAGCCTATTTTATTTCCATCTGTACTTATTGGATAAGAAGATAAATTTAAATCTTTAGTATTTATTGTTGTTGCAGTATCATCTACCATTTTTAAAATATTCATGTTAACTAAACGTGTATATCCTAGACCTGATAATAAACTTTTATCTATATCTTCTATATATTTTACATAATCTTCAGTTAAATTATTTTTATGTGTTCGTCTATTTTCTTCTGCGTTGTAAGGATAAATAACTTCTGAATCTGGGTATTTTCCTTCCTCTTTATCTAAACCAAGCATTTTATTTCTTTGTGATTTCATATCATTTACATCTATTTCTGTTGCTGTTTGATTAATCATTATTGGAAAACCTGACAATGTATCTGTTTCAAACATATCTATTTGCTTATCAAATCCATTTGAAAGAGAGAGAATTAAAGCTATTCCTATAATCCCAATACTTGATGCAAATGCTGTTAAGAAAGTTCTCCATTTTTTAGTTCTAATATTCATCCCAGATAACTTTAATGCTGTAAGGAAACTCATACTTGTCTTTCTAAGACTATATGAAGTATTGCTTTTTTCATCTTCTAATGAATTAGTATCTGAAATTACATTTCCATCTCGAAACTCAACTATTCTATCTGCATATTCTTTTGCAAGTTCTGGATTATGAGTTACCATAATAACAAGCTTATCTTTTGCAATATCTTTTATCAAATCCATTATTTGAATACTAGTCTTAGTATCTAATGCACCAGTAGGTTCATCTGCCAATATTATATCTGGATCATTAGCAAGAGCTCTTGCAATAGCAACTCTTTGCATTTGTCCTCCGGAAAGTTGATTAGGCCTTTTATGAACATGTTCTTTAAGTCCAACACGTTCTAAGACTTCCATAGCTTTTTCATGTTTTTCAGATGATGAAACCCCACTTAATGTCATCCCCATCTCTACATTATCTAAAATGCTTAAATGACTTATTAAGTTATAGCTTTGAAATACAAAGCCTATACTATTATTACGATATGCATCCCAATCGGAATCCTTAAATTCTCTAGTAGATTTTCCATTAATAATTAAATCTCCGCTATCATAATTATCTAATCCACCAATAACATTTAGACAAGTGGTTTTTCCTGAACCACTTGGACCTAATATTGCAACAAATTCATTTTGCCTAAAACTTAGACTTACACCATTTAATGCTACTTGCTTAAATTCGCCTGTTACATATGACTTTTTTATATTTTTTAACGATAACATACTTTTCCTCCTACAATAAATTTTGCTACGATATGTTTATAATATTTTATTTATATGAACTTAATATGAACTTAAAAATTAAATTTATTTAATTTTTATTAAGTTAGTCATTTATTCCCTTATATAAAATCCTAAGAAATAACCTTAATGTTTTCTGTCCTAAATTGTTATTATACTTAACATTATAACCAAATTTATAAAAAAATTAAGAATTAATAGTTGAAAATTTGAAAAGCGAAAAACTTTTAAAAAAAGAAGTAATTCAGCTACTCTGAATTACTTCTTAGATTATCTATTGTCTATTCTAAATTATCAATTAGTGCTCTCCACTGTCAATTATCTATTGTAGCTTCCTTCCCAAACAATCTCTCTGTACTTATCTGGATCTGTATCTCCTTCAGTACTAAATAATAATACCCTTGAGTTTTCATCTAAGCTAATAGATTCCTTTAAATCTTTATATTCTGGATTTGTCATTAATTCATATACTAATCCTAATGTAACAGCTCCTGATTCTCCAGATATAACCTTATTATCGCCATTTAAAGGATTTCCAAGAACCCTCATTCCATTTGCTGCAACATAATTTGGAGCTGAAACAAAAACTTTTGAGTGATTTTTTAACACTTCAAACCCTGTTATATTAACCTCTCCACATGCAAGTCCAGCCATTATTGTTGGCATATCCCCACCAACAGCTCTTGGCTTTCCATCGTTTGCAATTGCTGATTCATAGTAGCATGCTGCTTCTTTTGCTTCTACTACAACCGTTGTTGGACAATCTTCACCAAATACCGATGCAAAAAATCCTTGAATTCCTCCTGCAAGGGAGCCTACTCCTGCTTGTAAAAATATATGAGTTGGTCTTTCTACATTATAATCATTTCTTAATTGTTCTAATGCTTCAAGTCCCATGGTTCCATAGCCTTGCATTATCCATGCTGGTATTTCTTCATAACCTTCCCAAGCTGTATCTTGGACTACCACTCCGTTATGTTCTTCTGCATATTTTGCTGCAAGTCTTACAGCATCATCATAATTCATATCAGTAATTGAAGCTTCTGCTCCTTCTTTTCTTATATTTTCTAATCTTATTAGTGAAGATCCCTTTGGCATATATACTACTGATTTTTGTTTCAATCTATTAGCAGTCCATGCAACTCCTCTTCCGTGATTTCCATCAGTTGCAGTTACAAATGTTATTTCTCCCAATTCACTTTTAACCTCTTCTGATGTTAGTTTTTCATATGGTAACTCAGCAATATCCTTATTCAATCTTTGTGCTAAATATTTTCCCATTGAATAAGAACCACCTAAAACTTTAAATGCATTTAATCCAAATCTATAAGATTCATCTTTTAAATATATTCCTTTTAAACCTAATCTCTTACTTAAATTTTCTAAATTAACTAATGGTGTCACACTATATTCTGGGAAACTTCTATGAAAGTTTCTTGCTTTATTTATTTCATCTATATTTAAAAAGTCTAAGTCACCATCTTTTTTATTCTTTGGCATGGTATTTTCTTTCCATTGAATTTTTTCAGACATTACTTCTCCCCCTTGAGCTTATTTTATTCTTGTTCCTGTCTTACCTAAAATTCCATCTTTAGCTTTTTCAAGTAAAGTAATAAGTGCATATCTTCCTTCTTTAGAAGATGCAAATTCTATTCCTGCCTCTACTTTAGGTTTCATTGATCCAGGGGCAAAATGTCCCTCTTCTACATACTTAGTCATTTCCTCAACTGTAACATCATCAAGCCATTTTTCATTCTCTTTTCCATAATTTATAGCTGCTTTTTCTACAGCTGTTAATATAATTAGAAAATCAGCATCTAATTCTTTAGCTAATGTAGCACTAGCAAAATCTTTATCTATAACTGCGCTAGCGCCTTTTAGATGGTTTCCTTCTTTCACTACTGGAATTCCACCACCGCCGCATGCTATAACAACTTGTCCAGAATCTACTAAACTTCTAATTGTATCAATTTCTATAATACTTTTTGGTCTTGGTGATGCAACAACCCTTCTATATCCTCTTCCTGAATCTTCAACTACATTTTCACCCTTTGCAATTAAAGACTCTGCTTCATCTTTAGTCATGAAACTTCCAATTGGCTTAGTTGGATTACTAAAAGCTTTATCATCTTTATCTACTTCAACCTGAGTAACAATTGTTGCTACTGATTTATCTATATTCCTGTTTAACAATTCTTCTCTAAGAGCATTTTGCAAGTCATATCCTACATATCCTTGACTCATAGCCACACATACAGACATTGGAATTGATGAGTATTTATAATTTGATTTCGTTAATGCATCCATAGCAAGATTTATCATTCCTACTTGAGGTCCATTTCCATGAGATATTACCACATCATGTCCTTCTTCAATTAAATCCACAATAGCTCTTGCTGTTGATTTAACAGCACCCATTTGTTCTTCTAAATTATTTCCTAATGCATTCCCACCTAATGCTATTACTATTTTCTTTTTCATAATTTCTCTCCCTATTAATTTGGATTTATTTTTATATTGCATGGGCCCTTATTCAATAAACTGAATAAAAGCCCATTAGTGTGTTTATTCTAAATATAACATCTAAATTATATTATTTAACTTGTCTTTCCTTAGTTTCAGCTTCTAGTTTAGCTAAAACTTCTTGTGGATTTTTTACTTTGCTTAAGAATATCATAGCTGCTATAGCATATGGCTTATAGCTAGCTTCTTTATATAATGGCTTTCTGTATCTATCAAATACTGAAGCATCCACTTCTCCAACTTCACAGCTAACACCTGTAATATCTGCTGGTAAGCAGTGTAGGTATAAAGCCTTTCCATCCTTAGTTGTCTTCATTAACTCTTCAGTACATTGCCAATCTTTATGTTCAGCATTATGTGCCAATAATTCTTTTTCTAAAGCTTTTATTCCATCAAAATCTCCATTACCATATAATTCAGTTCTCTTTTCCATAGCAACAAACGGAGCCCAGCTCTTTGGATACACTATGTCCGCATCTTTAAATGCTTCTTCCATTGAGTTAGTTTTAGTAAATGATCCACCTGAAAGTTCAGCATTCTTTTTAGCTACTTCTTCAACTTCTGGCATTACTTCATATCCTTCTGGATGAGCTAAAACAACATCCATTCCGAATCTTGTTAATAATCCAATTATTCCTTGAGGAACTGATAATGGTTTACCATATGATGGAGAATATGCCCAAGACATAGCAACTTTCTTACCTTTTAAGTTTTCTACACCACCAAACTCGTTTATTAAATGAAGTGCATCTGCCATAGCTTGAGTAGGATGGTCTATATCACATTGTAAATTAACAAGAGTAGGAATTTGTTCTAATGTTCCTTCTTCATGCCCTTCTCTTACAGCCTTTGATACTTCTCTCATGTAAGTATTTCCTTTTCCGATATACATATCATCTCTAATACCTATAACATCTGCCATAAATGAAACCATGTTAGCAGTTTCTCTAACTGTTTCTCCATGAGCTACTTGAGATTTTCCTTCATCCAAGTCTTGTACTTCTAAACCTAAAAGGTTACAAGCTGATGCAAAGCTAAATCTTGTTCTTGTAGAGTTATCTCTAAATAAGGATATTCCAAGACCACTATCAAATATCTTTGATGAAATATTGTTTTCTCTTAAAGTTCTCAATGCCTCTGCAACTGTGAATACAGCTTGTAATTCATCATCACTCTTTTCCCAAGTTAACATAAAATCGTCATTATGCATCTTTGAAAAATCTAATTCGTTAAGTTTATTAATATATTTGTCCATTAAAGCCATCTTAATATTCCTACCCTTCATTATCTTAATTTTATTTTAATTTTTAAATTTAACTTAATATTATATTTTTATTTATCTTTATTAGCACAATAAATTGTTGGTAATGCAGCATAAACAGCAGCACATTTTACTAAATCTTCTTTCCAAGTTTTTTCATTTGGAGCATGTGCTTGTGCTTCTGCACCAGGTCCAAACCCTATTACAGGAATTCCATTACGTCCCATTATTGAAACACCATTTGTTGAGAATGTCCATTTATCAGTAAGAGGGCGTGCTTTTCTCATTTCATTAGTTACAGCATCACCACTTCTTGTTGTTCCATAAAGACCCTTATATGCTTCTTCCATTGCCTTTGTTACAACATGATCCTCTGGAATTACCCAAGTTGGGAAATAACATTCAATTGGATACACTAATCCTGTATAACTTGGTCTATCATAGTTATACATACTTACAGTTGCATTATACTTTTTAACAGCTGGAAGTTCGCGAATTTCTTCTAAGCAGCTCTCCCAAGTTTCACCTGCAGTCATACGACGATCTAATGAAATTGAACATGAATCGGCAACTGCACAACGGCTTGGTGAAGTAAAGAAAATTTCAGAAGTTGTAACAGTACCTCTACCTAAAAAGTTAGCTTCTCTATATTCTGGATTATATTTTTCATCTAACATTTTTACTAAACCTTTAATTTCTTTATCATCAGCTGCATCATTTTCGTTAAGATCACGAACATTAGTCAATATTTCAGCCATTTTATAAATTGCGTTATCTCCTCTTTCTGGAGCAGAACCATGACATGAAACTCCTTGAACATCAACACGTATTTCCATACGTCCTCTTTGTCCTCTATATATACCACCATCTGTTGGCTCTGTAGACACTACAAATTCAGGTCTAACTTTATCTTCCTTAATTATATATTCCCAGCAAAGTCCATCACAGTCTTCTTCTTGAACTGATCCAACAACTAATGCTGTATATTTTTTATTTAACAGTCCTAAATCTTTCATTATTTTTGCACCATAAACAGATGAAACAATTCCGCCTAATTGGTCAGAAGTACCACGTCCACCTATTTCAGTTTCTGTTTCATATCCTTCATATGGATCAAAATTCCAATTAGTTCTATTTCCTATACCAACTGTGTCAATATGAGCATCAAAACCTATTAATGTTTCCCCTGTACCCATATATCCTAATACATTACCTTGTGGGTCTATTTCCACTTTGTCAAAACCTACTGCTCTCATTTCTTCAGCTATACGTTCAACAACACCTTTTTCTTCACAACTTTCTCCAGGAATAGCAACTAAATCTCTTAAGAATTTAGTCATTTGAGCTTCATATCCCTCTGCTTGTAGTTTGATATTTTTAAAATCCATATTCTTTTCCCCCTTATCTTTACAAATGTATTTAATTTTAAATATTTTTATTCTAAATCTCATTTATATATCAAGCAAAATCCATGCCAAATCTTAGCGGTGTTTTTTAAATTTTATATGTGATTTTGTTTGATTTTATTCGCTATTCACCATATTTATTCATATTTTTTTGTATAAAAAATAAAGGGTTATCATTTTGATAACCCTTTATCACTTTGGTTAATTCTACAGTTTTCTTGACTTTTAGAGGCTTTAAATAGTTTTTTATCAAATTGATAAGCATTGTTTTATCTAGAAAATATAATTTCACATTTATATAGAAAAGTATAAATTAAATTTGATACTTTTATTAATTTTCTACATATTCTTAGCTATAAATTCTAACATTTTAATTCCCACACCTACAAGTTCATCTATATCTATTTGAGAGAAATCATGACTAGTTCCTTCTAATGTTATCAACTCTGACTTATTTCCATTCGACTTTAATTTATTATATAATAATTCTGCATTTTCGTATGGAACTATTTTATCTTGTTTGCTATGAACTATAAGCGTTGTTGGTTCTTCTTTATCCACGTAATTTATTGGACTATATTTATTTAATATTTCATCTTTATTTTCTCCCACAGAATTTATAATCTGCTCTAAATCCCATTGAACATTGTTAATATCTAAAGTAGATAAATCTGTTGGTCCAAAAAAATCTATTATATATTTTATATCACAGGGATAATCTTTTAATTCTGGTGAGTCAATAAATTCATTATTATCACTATATGCTGCCATTAAAGCTAAATGTGCTCCTGAAGAAGCTCCTATAACTCCTATTCTGTCTGTGTTAAAATCGAACTTATCTTTATTTTTATAAATCCATCTTATCGTATCCTTAACATCACTTATTTGCTTACTGAAATTTTCTTCGTTCCTCATAAGCTCATAACTAGTGCTTATTATAGTAAACCCTTCTTCTCTAAAGGAATCTAATAATGGAGATATAGCCTGTGGTATTTCTTTTCCACCATAAACCCAGCTTCCTCCATGAACATAAAGAATTACAGGTGATCCTCCTTTTACATCTTTCTTTGGTGAATATATATCTAAATTTAAAGGAACTCCATTAGTATTTTTATATTCAACATTATTATAATCTATATAATCTATTGCTTTTAAAGAAGTATCTTGTGTTAAACTCTCTCCATCCTCAACAAATTCACTATATTTTTTTAATTATATTAGTATATAAAGATATCCTATCTCTTATAGAATATATAAATATGCCTGCTAATAAAACTATTGCTATTAATATCATTCCTAAAATTTTGAAAAATTTTCTCATCTTATCTCCTTTCTTCATTATATAACTTCGTATAGCATACATTATACGAAGTTATACG
>NZ_ASRV01000119.1 GCF_000401215.1 Clostridium sartagoforme AAU1
TTTTTATTTTGTCAATAATTATTGTATATTATAATAAAATATATTAACAATTATAAATTTAGGAAGTGATTAAATGAAAAAAAGAATATTTTTATTGATATTCTCATTAATATTTTCACTCACATTAATTGGTTGTAAGAAAAATAATAATCAACCTCCAAAAGCTCCAAATTCACAAAATAGTGTGGATGGAGAAGAATCTAAAGATACTCCTGGTGAAAATGAAAAATCAAATAATGGTTCTCCAGAAAATAAATCAATAACTAATAATAAAGTTAGATTATTTTATTTTGACTCTTCAAAACTTCAGTTATATTATATTGATAAAGAAATTGAAGTCACAGATAAAGCAATAGTAAAAGCTTTAACTAAAGAATTACAAAATTATTCTCCTAATAAGAATTTTATGAACCTTACTAATGAAGTAGAAGTTACCTCTGCTAAAATTGATAAAGAAAAAAAACTTCTAACTGTAGTTTTTTCATCTTCATATGTTAATAAAATGGTTCTTGGTACTTCAACTGAAAGTGGATTATTAGCTTCGTTACTTTCAACTTATGGTTATAATTTAGGTGTTGATAAAGTAGCTATTTACTTTGGTGATGAATTGTATACATCATTAAGAGGAGAACTTCCTGAGGGTTATTTTAAAGTAGATTATAATTCTGCAATTGCATATTCTAAAACTTCATACGATACTAACAATGAGTCTTCTTCAAAAAACAAAAAAACATTAAATTGTAGAGTTTACTACTATAATTGTTCTGATGATGTTTTTTATTATATCGATAGACCTATTGAAGTTATAGATGGTGCTTTAGTAACTGCATTAACAAATGAATTGAAAAATACTCCTGATGAAAATTCTTTTAATTTTGGTGATAATTTGTCTGTTCGTACAGCTAAGTTAGATAAAGTTAATAATACATTAACCGTAGATTTATCAAAGTCTTATTATAACATTTTAACTAAAGTTGGTTCTGGTAGTGAATCTGCTGCTTTGAAAACTTTAGCATTAACTTATGCATATAATTATGGAATTGATAAGGTTATAATATTGGTAAACGGAAAACCTTATTCTGGCAGTCATATAAGTTTAGAAGCAAATGAATGCATTAATATAAATGTAAATAACATTAAGCCTTTAAATATCTAATATAATATCATCTTTAATTATAATTATATGTCACTTTATTTTTAAATTAAAAGTGCTACTAAGTAAATTAAAAGCAGCAATATATAAAAATTATATACTTGCTGCTTTTTGTTTTTTATAATTTCTTATAAAAATATTATTCAAAAATATTCTTTGATAAAAATTGATTTTTACTTTTAATAATATCACTTGAAATTATTATACTCATTTCTTTAGGATTTATTTTTGGATCACAAATCCTAATGCTTTGCTCTCTAATAAGAATATCTAGGTATTGTTTTATCATTAAACCATTTCTTAAACTTAAATTTCTATTATCATATAGCTCAACTATAGCTTTATTTAAAGTTTCTTTAGATTCGTTATCTAAAATATATCTTTTGCTCTCCAAAATACTCAATGCCATATTAAATAAATCATCTTTTTATAATCTTCAAAGTTTAGCATTGATGGGAATCTATAGTTTAACTCTGGATTTGACTTCATAAGCTTTTTAATATTCTTACTTTTCCCTGATAAAGTTAAGACTATTTTATTACTATTTTTATCTATAAATTTAATTAAGTCCTTAATTATCCTATTTGATGTATCTTGTAATAAAAATTCTGCTGAATCTATATATACAACTTTACCAATTTGCTTGTTTAAAATGTCTTCAAAAGATACTCCATTTTTCATATTGTCTATAATCTCTTCTTTATTTATTTCTACTATATTTTTAGCTTTTACAACACCCATGCTATATAATGTTTCTGACAATATATTTAATACTGTCTTTTTTCCAGTTCCAATTTCTCCAGTAAAAATTATGTTCATATATCTAGTTATATCAGTCGATAATCCTAGTTTTTTGCGTTTTTCTTTAACCCTCATTAATTTATACTGATTTCTTAAAAACTCTTTAGCTTCCTCATTTCCAATTAAATCTTTTAATCTTTCTTCTAAGTCAAACTCATTATCATATTGAGAAGTATTAAGTTTTTCTATATCCTTGGATGTTATTAAATTCATTTCATAGACACTTATGTCCTCTTCTGCAATTCTTATACTTTGAACTCTTATTAAGTTCTCAACATAATTTCTAACCATTCTGCCATTTCCTGATTGTGCATCAGAATTTTCATATATATCAACAAAGCTCTTTTTTAACGCTATATAGCCGTTCTTTGATAACTTAAATCCCTTTGATTCAACTAACCTTATAGCCATTTCTAAAAGTTCATTTGGATTATAATCTTCAAAATTAGTCCATAATGGAAATCTTGATCGAAGACCTATATTTACATCAAAAAACTCTTCCATATCTTGCTCATACCCAGCTAAAATAACTATTACTTCTCTTGAATAATCCTCAATTAATTTAAGAAGTGTTTCTATTGCTTCTCTTCCTAGACTATCATTTGCAAGAGTATATGCTTCATCTATAAATAATACTCCACCTAAAGCTTCTTTAAATTTTTCCTCTGTTTTTTTAGCTGTTTCTCCTGGAATATTAGCAACAAAACTAGATCTATCAGTTTCTACTAGTTGACCCACTTTTAATAATCCCATGCTATTTAGCATTTGAGCAACTAATCTGGCTATACTAGTTTTTCCTGTGCCTGGATTACCCGCAAATACCATATTTAAATTTTGCTCTATTTCTGTATTTACTCCAACTGATTTCCTTTTTTCTTGTGCAACTAAAAGTTTATATTGACTTCTTAAAAGATTTTTAACATTTTCTAATCCTATTATGTCTTTTAACTTTTCTTCTAAATCAAATTTAGCACTAGCTTTAAAATTAAAATCTTCTCTCTCTAAAAGATCTATTTCGCTTTTATTATTGGTTAAATATTTTCTTGAAGAATATATAATAGCATTTTCTATTATATTTCTAACAAATCTTGCATTACCTAAATCATTTTTACCTGTAAGTTGATTTCTAGCAAATAGATCTATCAAATCGTTCTTCACATTTTTCGCAATTCTATATCCCTTGGCTTTAGCAATTTGCATGGCTATTTCATACATTTCTTCAGGTTTATAATCTTCAAAATGAATTATATTAGGGAATCTAGATTTAAGTCCTTGGTTAAAGCTTAAAAACTCTTCCATATCCTTCTCATATCCAGCTAATATAACAGTTAAATTATTTCTATTATCTTCAATTCCTTTTAACAAAGCATCTACTATTTCTTTTCCGACTTTATCATCTTCACTTTCACATAAGGCATATGCTTCATCAATAAATAATACACCACCTATTGCTGAATTTATTATATCATTCGTTCTTTTAGCGGTTTCATTAACATTTTCTGTTATAAAATCGGCTTTACTAACTTCAATAAATACTCCTGTTGATAATAAACCTAAAGCATTTAAATACTCATACGTTATTCTAGCTGCGTTTGTTTTTCCTGTACCAGCATTTCCTGCAAATATCATATTTAAAGATATTCTTGATGTCCTTAACCCTAGCTTTTCTCTTATCTTTTGCACCTTATAATTATTTTCTATATTTAATAAAAATTCTTTTAATTGCTTAACCCCTATTATAGATTCTAATTTATATCTAACATCATCTAAAGTAGGTGTTGAATACTTATTTAACCTATATATTTCATTATTGGCTTTACAATATAACCTATTATGGTTTACATATATTAATATCTTTTCTCCTTCTTCTATAGATTCTTTTAATATAAAATTTCTTAAAGGATCACTTACTTTATAATATATATATTCTGTAATATCAAACCCACTATTTTTATTGAAGTTCTTTTGAAGATATTGGCAAACACCAAATACTTCTTTTTCATTAACATTATCCTTAAATCCTAATAAAACTTGTACTCCAAAATCAGATTTTATCTTTTCTATTTCATTTATTAACTTCTTTCTTATAATTATATTTTTCTCTTTTTGTGTTAGCTCTCTTGTATAAAAAATTTTTTCTCTATTTTTTAATGATAATTGGGAAAAATCATCAAACTCATTTTTATCTTCATAATTATAAATAAATATAAAGAATTTATTATGACAAACAATTTTATTAATCTTATTTTTGTCTTGAACTTTAGCTTCTACCAGAAACTTATTTTTAATTATGTAATCATTATTTAATTGAATACAAGTATTAGGATATATATTTGATAGTAATTTGATTACTTCCTCTGATGCTTTTTCAGTATTTTTAAACATTAATCCATCTGATTTATCATTATCTAGTTTCTCATATAAATCCGTTAAAAAGGCATTATACCCCATATTAAAATTATAAGATGCTAAATCTATTTCATCTACATTTTTATTTTTCATTAAATTTTTTTCATATAATTCCTCAAAGATTGTTTTAATACTTGCCTTCTTAAATGTATTTTTATGTCCAGCTATAACTAGAATTCCTTTTTCATTATTTTCTACTTTATTTATAAAGTATTCTGATATTTCTTTAAAGAATTCTCTTTGTCCTATAAATTCTTTATTTAATTTCTTTTCTAAATATAATTTTAATTCATCTCTATCCATATATACCTCCATTCATTTTATAATATGCTCTTATTAGACTATTCTATATTATTTTTATCAAATTTATTGTAACTTAGTCATAAATATAAAAAGGTCATATTTAAGTTTTCTTATTTCGTCGTTCCTCTCCAAGTCAACTAAAAATTATAAATAGTTATCCAGATAATAAAGCTTTTATAATTTTCTAAAGAATAAAAAATGCTGTACTATTAAAAGCACAGCTATGAACATTATATAAAATCGTCCTCTTTTAATAAATCTAATAAAGTAGGATTAAAGTTAAACTCATTTATAAGTGAATAAACTTCCTTTAAAGCTTTATCTTTTTTCTCCATTGAAATTTTAGATTTTGAAGCTCTTATCAAAATGTTTTTAGGTGAATGAGCTATATCAATAAATTCTAAGAGTTGTGTCTTATATCCTACCACCTCTAAAAGGTTTCCCCTTACTGCATCAGTCATTAACGCAGCTACTCTTTCTTTAACTATACCATACTTGGTTAGTATAGGTAATGTATTTGCTTGCATTTGATTATTAAATTCATGCTGGCAACATGGTACTGAAAAAATCATTTTTGCATTCCATTTAATTGCATTATATAAAGCATAATCTGTTGCTGTATCACAGGCATGTAATGTTATTACCATATCAACATTATTTTCGTACTTATATCCATTTATATCACCAAGCTCAAAATGCAAATTATCATACCTATATCTTTTAGCTATTTCATTACATTTTCTAATTACATCCTCTTTAAGATCTAAACCTATCATTTTCACATTTATATTTTTTATTTCTACAAAATAATAATATAAAACAAATGTTAAATATGATTTTCCACAACCAAAATCTAATATAGTAAGTTCTTTATAATCATTTTTCTTTATCTCATCATCTATTATTTCAATAAACCTATTTATCTGCTTATATTTATCATATTTAGAATTTATGACTTTACCTTCTTTAGTAAAGACCCCAAGGTCTATTAAAGGCTCTATTATCATTCCTTCTTTTAATATATAATTTTTTTCTTTATTATGACTTTTATTAGAAAGTTTAGAATTATTACTTCTTTTCTTTCCTAAAAATACTTTTCCTTTTTTAGATATTTTCAAATCAAAGGAACTTTCATTAGACCATGCAGATAATTGTTTATAATTTTCATTTACAATACCAAATAGTGCTTTTTCTATTTCATTAACTTCAATATTTTCATGAAAAACTTGTTTATCAGTAAATTTTTCTATTTGATAATATTTTTTGCCTTTACTATTTTCCTTTAGCAAAAATTTATTTTATTATATTCAACTTCTTTGTTTACTTTATTACTAATAACTATCTTTATAATTTCTTCTTTTAATATTTCATAAATAGCATTTTTTAAATCTTCCATCCCTAAACAACCCCTTGTTGTAAATTGCGAAGCAATTTATATAGTTCACAGCGCATAATTCACAGTTCACAGTTTTTGGAATAAAGTAACAGGTAACAGGTTATGATATAAATTGCAAAGCAATTTATAAATTAAAGAATGAAAAAATTTAGGTTATTTTGCGGCACAAAACTAACTACTGTCCCTAAGCTTACCTTGAAGTAGATGTTTCTTAATTTTTAATTATAGTTTACTTCTAGTACTTGTTACCTGATACCTGTTACCTATAAAATCAAAACAACTGTAAACTGTGCCTTGTGAACTGTGAACTGAAAAATGCTTCGCATTTTATAA
>NZ_ASRV01000120.1 GCF_000401215.1 Clostridium sartagoforme AAU1
AAATTCCGTATTTATAACTAAATATTACACAAGAAATTAATAGATAGCAAGATTTTTTCTTATTCTACATATTTACTTCTTAATAGTTCTATTTCTTTTGCATAACCATCTAATTCATTTGGAGTTTCTAAAAAAAATGGTAAATGTTTTAGCTTAGGATGATTTATTATTCTTGTTATAGCTTCTAAACCTAAAAATCCTTCTCCAATTTTTTCATGTCTATCTTTATGGCTTTTAAATGGATTTTTGCTATCATTTAAATGAATTGCTTTTAATCTATCTAATCCAATTACTGTATCAAACTCTTCTAAAACCTTATCTAATTCATTTACTATATCATACCCTGCATCATAAATATGACAAGTATCTAGGCAAACACCCATTTTTTCTTTTAATTCAACTCTTGATATTATTTCTGCTATTTCTTCAAATGTTCTTCCAACTTCTGAGCCTTTTCCAGCCATAGTTTCTAGCAAAACTGTTGTAGTTTGATCTTTACTTAATACTGTATTAAGTAAACCTACTATATAATTAATTCCTATCTCCACCCCTTGTTTTACATGACTTCCTGGATGAAAGTTATATAAATTATTTGGCATAAGTTCCATTCTATTTAGATCATCAACCATCATTTCCCTTGCAAACTCTCTTGTTCTTTCATCTGCTGAGCATGCATTTAATGTATATGGGGCATGTGCCAAAATAGTTGCAAAATTATTTTCACGTGCAATTTTTAAAAGAGCTTCCATATCATCCATATCTATTTCTTTTGCTTTACCACCTCTTGGATTTCGAGTAAAAAATTGAAAAGTATTTGCTCCAATTTGTAGTGCTTCTTTCCCCATATTTTCAAAACCTTTTGTAGTTGATAAATGACATCCTATATTTAACATAATTACCTCCAAAGTATAGTTTTATTTCAATTTATTAAATTTAATACTCTTTTTATAAAAAGTATTAAATATCTTATTCTTATTTATAAATTATAACCTAATACTATTAACTATTAGCTTCTGTTAGTTATATAAAATAATACTATAAAATCTATATTAAATACAAGAATTAATTAATAATATATATTAATTGATAATTATATTTACATATAACTACTTAATTAATTTCTATACTTTATAAAATTATTGGTAAGTAACCATAAATAAAGTGGATAATAGATTAATATGCTCCAATTATAGAGCAGTTTCATTATTTTAACTATCTACTATAATGGGAGCATATCAAATTATCCACTTTTCTACTTAGTTATTATAATATTTATTATATATTCACTAAAGAATATGCCATGTTATTTTTTAACTTCTCTGCAAGATAAATAATAACCTCCACCAGTCACTTTATTTATATTATAAAAGTTATACCAGCACTAAATAGTCCACCTAATATTAAAGAAAATGTACTTATCGCAAGTGATATATTTAATTTTCTATTAGATTTTTCTCTTTCCATTTTAGTAATTTCTAAATTTGCATTAGTTGCATATTGACCACCGTTTTGTCCAGCTCCTTGCATAGAAAGTGCCATTGGATCTCCTGATATAGATGCAAAAATCCCTACAAAAACTAATATAACTCCTTCTATAAATAAAACATTTTCAAAGTTTTTATAAGATGTTACTTTAGTTATTATAAAGCCTATTAACGCTGCTAATCCAAGCCAAACTATACCCCAAAGCAAAGATTTTATGACTAAGCTAATTCTATCATCTTTCATATTAAATACCCCCTTTTTACTATTATAGCACTTTTTTACAAAAAATTATACATACTTATGCAATATCTATCAGATATATAATACTAATTTATTTTTAAATAAAATCTACCCTAGATCAATTAAGTAGTAAGTATTTAATACTTAGTGAAGTGACAGCAGTTATAATTAAACTACTATAAAAGCCTATATACAGAATCTTGCCCTGAGGTAGATACTCTTGATTTTTGATTATAGTTTACACTTATTACCTGATACCTGTTCCATGTTACCTATAAAATGAAAACAACTGTAAACTGTGCACTAGAAATTTTGCTTCGCAATTTAAAGTTTTTACTCCTCATAGCAAATAATAGGCGTACCCTCTTCAATATTTTCAAAAATAGTTTTTGCTAAATATGATGGAGAATTAACACATCCATGTGTTCCATTTCCCTTATATATTTCTCCTCCAAAAGAATATCTCCAGCTTGCATCATGAATTCCTATATTCCCATTAAAAGGCATCCAATAAGTTACTTTTGCTTCATAATTTGGACCTCTTAAAGTTGCCTCTTTTTGCTTATAATTAAGTGCATATGTTCCAAGCTTAGTAGAATAGCCTTTGCTAGAATCTCCTGTAACTATATCTCCTTGGGTAATTAATTTTCCATTTTTATAAAACCACAAATGTTGATTTGTTATATTTACTTCTACATAAGTATTTCCTATATCATCCTTATCTCTATATAAAGCTTTCTGTGTATATACTGGCTCTTTTTCTAATACCGCTCCAAGCTTTATATTTTCAATTAACAGTTTTGTTTCTCCAATAGAATTAATTTTCCACCCATAATATCCACCTTTAACTTCTACTGCTTTTCCTGTAGAGGTTTTAAAGTTTCTTGTCATTCCTACCGTGTTATATTTAGAGCTTAACTCTAATACATAATCTTTTACTGCATTCTCATCAATTTTAACATCTAAGTCATCATCAACGCTAAGCCATTCCTTTATTCTATTACCACCTAAGACTTCATTTTCCCTTTCAAATAAATATGTTATTTTAGTGGAAACATACTTATCTAATATAGCCTTTGTTTCTATTGTCTTATCTGATTTTAAAGTATATTTAGGATTTTCATAACAAGACTTATCATTTAAATTTACTGAGGTTTCTCCATTTAATATACTGACTTTTATAGTTTCATATAACTTATTATTATCTATTTTGTTTCCATAAACTTCTTCTATTAAATAATAAGAACCATTTGAGTATTTAAAGTCTACGTTTCTTGGATCTACTATATTTTTATTTAAGCAATCTAGCTCTTGTATCTTTTTTAATAATTTATTATTATCATAACTCACTAAATTCATT
>NZ_ASRV01000121.1 GCF_000401215.1 Clostridium sartagoforme AAU1
TATATTTTTATTTTAAGCAATCTAGCTCTTGTATCTTTTTTAATAATTTATTATTATCATAACTCACTAAATCATTTATATAATAATCTTGCTTTTTAAATAATGATCTTCCCCACTTTAAGGAAGCTTGTATTTTTTTTATGTTTAAAACACTATTATTTTCATTGAATTTTAATTCTATGTCTTGCGCTAGTAATTCTTCTATTTTTTCATCTCTTTGTACTATTTTTAACTTATATTCATTTATGGATTCTTTTAGTGTATCTTGAGCTTCTTCATAGGTTTTTAATGATACATCTATACCATTAATGGTCGTATTAAAAAATAAGTGATTGATAAAAAATATTGATATAAGTAAATAAATAAATGTAATTGATGCAGCCGTAATAATACTGTATCCTATTATTTTGTTTTTAAGAAAGTCTTGTATATTAATATTTTTCATGTTTATGTATTCCCCTTATTATACCAATTAAAATTAAAGATAACTTCTTTTTATATTATGATTTGTCTTTTACTTTTAAAACTTAATTTTGTTAAATTGTTCATGCAAATAATATATTTTATGATAAAAATTAAAAAGTGCCAACTAAGTTGACACTTCTCAATGAGTTGTAATTTATATTAATATTAAACTTATAATTCTAGTTATTATCAATTCTATCAATATATTCTTTCATTATCTTAGCTGATGAAACAAATTTTTCTCTTTCTTCTTTAGATAGTTCTATATTTAATACTTTTTCTACTCCATTTTTCCTACTATTGTTGGGACACTTAAATATGTGTTATTTACTCCTAAATAATTTTCTAATAAAGTAGATACTGATAGTACTGTTTTTTCATCCTTTAAGAAGGCTTCTACTATTCTTGTTAAAACTGCTGCAACTGAGAAGGCAGTAGCTCCCTTCCTATTAATTACTTCATAAGCTGCATTTTTAACATCATCAGCAATAACTTTTTCAGTAGCCTCATCCCATTCAATTTTTAATTGTTCTGAAAAATCTTTTATTGGAATGTTTCCTATTGTAAGTGATGACCATGGAACAAATTCACTATCTCCATGTTCACCTAATACATATCCTTGAACAATTCTTCCATCAATTCCAAAGTACTTTCCAAGTAAACTTCTTAATCTTGTTGTATCTAAAACAGTTCCTGAACCTATAACTCTCTCTTTTGGGAAGCCAGATAACTTATAAGCCATATATGCTAGTATATCCACAGGGTTTGATACAACTAACAATATCGCATTAGGACTTAATTTTGCTATTGTTGGAACAAAGCTTTTAAAAATTTTATAATTCTTATCAACTAAATCTAATCTAGTTTCTCCTGGTTTTTGTGCAACACCAGCTGTTATAATAATTATATCTGAATTCTTAGTATCTTCTAATGATCCTAATGTTACGTTACACGGGCTATTTAGAGAACTACCGTGCATTAAGTCAAGAACCTCGCCTAAAGCCTTTTCTTGATTTATATCATTAATAACTATTTCTCTTGCTACTTCCTTTTGTAGTAAGGCAAAGGCAGTAGTGGCTCCAATTGAACCAGCTCCAATTATTGATATCTTACTCATATATAATACTCCTTTATCCTTTATTTTTATTTTAACTTATTTATATTATAAACTATTTATTTGGTAATTTGTACTCTTTTTAGATAATTTTTATTATTTAATTATCTATTCCAAACAAGTCATTTAATATATACTATTGTTATTTACATAATATTTCCAAGGTCTATATCATATTACCTTTAATATTGCTTTAAATAGTTTATGCATAATACATAAAAATAAATCTAGTAACTTTTGTAAAGTTACTAGATTTTCTTAGTTTTATTTAGCTCTTATTACTTCAATTTTATATCCATCTGGATCAGTTACAAAATAGTATGAAGGTTTTGTTCCTGGAAGTCCTTTAAATGGAGTAACTTCATATCCTAAAGAAATATGTCTTTCTCTCATCTCTTCTAAATCTTCCACTTCAACTGCAATATGACTAAACCCATTTCCTAAATCATATGGTTTTTCTACATCATAATTATAAGTTAATTCTATTTCATATCCACCTTCTTCATTTGATAAATAAACAAGGCTAAATTTATGTTCTGGAAATTCCTTTCTTCTTGTTTCTATTAAATCTAATGCATCTTGGTAAAACTTTAATGACTTTTCTAAGTCTTTAACTCTTATACAAGTGTGTAACATTTTAACTGACATAATTATCCTCCTAACTTTATATTTGTATATATAAATTATATTTATATATTGTAATTTTATCAACTAATTAATTTATATATATCCGATATTTAAAGATTTTACCTTTCAATTTACTTTTTTTTCTTTTTATAATAAAATGAAGTTATATGACTTATTGGGTAAATTTACCTTAGAGGGAGGTTCATATGAAACGAAAAAAATTATTTTCCTTTTTATTTTTATTGCTAATTTCAATAAATTTAGTTTCTTGCAAAACTTTAAGTTCAAATAATAATGTAGATAGTAATATCGGAGAAAAAGTGCCTGAAGATACTACTTCCCCTAAAGATATTGAAGATACATCCAAAGAAAATGTTTCTTCCTTTGAGGCCTTTGGAAAAACATATATATCTACAAAGGACTTATCACTTGTTGAGTATGGCACAAATATTTATGATGATCAGCAATCTCTTCATTATACTGCTGGCGAATATAAAGAAATAGATTTTATAAATGATTTATTATATTCATATTTAAATGAGGATAATTCTGTATATGATTATTTAATTTCATATGATAGTACCTCAGAAAAAGGATATATCACAATTACTGAAAAAGATATGGAAAAATTAAAGAAAGATTTAGAATCATTAAGAAGTCAAATGGAACTTTCTAGCGGACAAGAAATGGTTGTTAGATTGGATAGAGTGACTTATGAAGGAATAGATTCTAAAATAAATTCTGGATATAGTTTTAAGATAAGAGTTGCAATTTCAAGAGTAGGTGCAACAATAGTTCCTTGGAACTTCTTTACTGTAAGTGTTTTTGAAGATGGAAATAAACTTGTGGCTCACTTGTTTTAAATTGCGAAGTAATTTATATAGTTCACAGTGCGAAATTCACAGTTCACAGCTTATAATGAAACTACTTAGTAGTTTATGAATTTTAAGTTATATCAACTATTTGATGGTTAATATAATGATTTCTTAATTCAGCAGATCTGAATTATTTCCACAACTGTGAACTATGCCTTGTAAGTATCTTTTTTAAGACAAACACCTAAAAGTTTTCCTTTGCATTTTCCTAATTTAGCTAAATCTCAAATAAAATTAGGTCAATAAAAAGTTACCATTCCTAATTTATAAAACATCAAGTGATTAATTGTAATAGGGGTTTTCTTATAATATCACATCCTATATTAATTAAAAAAAATTTATACAGATATATATTAAATTTCTTTACTCTCACAATGAATATATTCTTCTACCTTATTCCAAGGAACTACAAACCCCTGCCCTTTTGAGCAAAAAATTGAACTTGATGAATATTCTATATCCGCATTTTTATTGTATCCTATTTTTTCAATTACCTCTTCTGTATTATGACATACATCATATCCATCAAAGACTAAAGTTATATTGCCTTTTCCTTTTGTAAATGTAAGTATTTCTGAACTATAATCCATAAATGTAGCTACTGGTCCTCTTCCTGTTATAGAAACTTTATTTAATTTTGTTTCTGGAGAATCAAACTCTCCATTTAACCTTTGAATATCAGATATAACCTTCCCCATATAATCTAACTCTACATCTATTTTAAACTTATAAAATGGCTCAAGAAGTATATTATTAGCTTTTTCTAACCCTTGCCTTATTGCTCTAAAAGTAGCTTCTCTAAAATCTCCACCTTCAGTATGTTTGTTATGTGCCCTACCTGTTAGTAAAGTTATCTTTATATCTGTAATTGGTGAGCCACTTAAAAGCCCATGATGATTTCTTTCAAAAATATGTGTCTTAATTAAATTTTGATTTCCTGTAGTTAAATCATCCGCATGACATTTATTTTCAAAAGTTATTCCTTCACCTCTTTTGTTTGGCTCTATTTTCAAATGAACTTCAGCATAATGCTTTAATGGTTCAAAATGCCCGTATCCATATGTGTTGTTATCTATAGTTTCCTTGTACATAATTTCACAAGGACCAAATTCTATCTTTAAATTAAATCTATTTAATGCAACTTCTTTAAGTACTTCAAGTTGAATTTTACCCATAATTGAAACTTGAATTTCTTGATGTTTTTCATTCCATATTATATTTAATGCTGGATCTTCATTTTCTAATATTCTAAAATATCCCAAAACTTCTTTTACATTATAAAATTTATCAAAAATAACCTTTGACATTAGTGTTGGAATCATATTGAATCGAATGCTTTCTCTAATTTTTCCTACACCTTCTCCTGGCATTGCTTTAGTAATCCCTGTTATTGCAAAAACATCTCCTGCAGATACTTTTTCAATAGTAGAAAACTTACTACCATTATAAATTCTTATACTACTTACTTTTTCTGTTACTTCTTCAGCTGCTATTCCATAAGTAACTTCATCCCTTACTTTAAGACTCCCACTAATAGCTTTTATAAAAGTAATTCTAGTTCCATTAATATCGTATCGTATTTTATGAACTCTTCCTGAAAACTCACTATCTTCATTATAATTTGTATAAGTAAGTTCATTAAATATGTTCAAAAAATTATCTATTCCTTCATCTTGAAGAGCACTTCCACTTAAACATGGAAATACTTTATTTTCTTTTATAAGGTTTTTAAGCTCGTTAATCCAAATCTCCTCTTCATACTCACCATTTAAATATTTCTCTAAAAGATCTTCATTTCTCTCAGAAATAAATTCTATTAATTCTTCACTCATTCCATTAATAGAATCTATGTAACATGTATCATTAGCTAAATTTTCTTCAATTTCTTCAATAACTTTTTCTAAGTCTGCTCCTGTTCTATCCATCTTATTTATAAAATAAAAGTAGGAATATTATATTTTCTAAGTAAATTCCAAATTGTCTCAGTATGTCCTTGGATTCCTTCTACTCCACTTATAAGTAAAATAGCATAATCTAATATGCTTAATGCTCTTTCCATTTCTGTAGAGAAATCAATATGTCCAGGAGTATCTATAAGATAATAAGTAGAATCTTGAATTGCAAATGTAGCTTGTTCTGAAAATACAGTAATTCCTCTACTTTTTTCAATATCGTGTGTATCTAAAAATGAATTTTTATGATCTACCCTTCCTCTATTTCTTATGCTTTTTGTATGATAAAGTATTTGCTCTGAAAACGTAGTTTTACCGGCATCTACGTGAGCAAGAATTCCTATTGTCTTTTTCATTAAATCACCTTTTCTTAACTACTATATAATTTATTATTAATTATATCATAGAAATATTTGAAATAACTTAAAATAGTGCTATAATGAAAAATGAAAATAATTTTAAGAAAGGTAAAGGTAATTTCAAACATGAGAATGTAATCTACTTTTATAATTTTTAATTCACAATAAAATTTAAGAGCTTTATTAGCCTTTTTTTGTTGTGTAAAAATTTACGGAGAGTGGATTACTGGCTTAAGGTTTATTTGTGTTACCCTTCTATAAAGTCGTATACTCTCTCCTACATTTTAAGGAGGGATTTTTTTATGCATTTAGCATTATTAAATAAAATCAAAAAATATTATGGCGATAAATTAATATTAGATATAGACAAATTCGAAATACTAGATGGAGATAAAATAGGATTAGTTGGTGATAATGGCGCAGGAAAAACTACGCTTTTAAAAATTTTAATCGGTGATGAAATTTCTGATGAAGGAACATGTTACTTAACTAAAAGTTACTCCTATATTAGTCAATTTGGTAATAGTTCAAATGAATGTTCATTTAGCAAAATCAAAAGTATTTTCAATGCTCCAACTGAATATAAGGATTATCTTTCTGGTGGAGAAAAAGTCAAAATGAAAATTGCTAATGCTTTAAGTGAAAATAAGAAACTTATTATTGCCGATGAACCAACTTCAAATTTAGATAGTAATAGTGTTGAAACCCTTGAAGATATGCTAAAAAATTATTCCGGAGCTCTTCTTCTAGTTTCACATGATAGAAATCTATTAGATTCTTTATGTAATACTATTGTTGAAATTAAAGATGGAAAGATAAATATCTACAATGGAAATTATTCTAAGTATATAGAACTTAAGAAAGCAGAAAAAGCAAGGGAAAATACTGAATATAATCAATATATTAATGAAAAAAGAAGACTTGAAGAAGCTATAGTATCAAAAGAAAATATAAGAGATGGTATTAGAAGAACACCTAAAAGAATGGGAAATTCAGAAGCTAGACTTCATAAAATGGGTGGTCAAAAAGGTAAAAAGAAATTAGAAAATAATATAAAAGCTATTCAAAATAGAATCGAGCAATTGGATGTAAAAGAAAAGCCTAAAGAAGATAAAGATATAAAAATCGATGTTATTGAAAATTTAGAGCTTACTTCTAAAAATCCTATTGAAGCAAAAAACTTAACCATTACTATAAGTAATAAAATTCTATTAAATGAATCTAGCTTTAAAATAAAAAAGGTAAAAAAGTTGCTTTAATTGGGAAAAATGGAAGTGGTAAAAGTACTTTACTAAAAGAAATTATCAATAACAATAATGAAAATATAAAAATTTCTAAAAATGTTGTTATTGGATATTTAGATCAGTCTCAAGATATACTTGATCAAGATAAAACAATATTAGATAATATTAAAATTAATTCTTCTTTCAAAGAAAGTTTTATAAGAACAAATTTAGATGGCTTTGGTTTCAAGGGAGATACTGTATTTAAAAAAGTTTCATATTTAAGTGGTGGTGAAATAGTAAGAGTTGCTATTTGTAAGCTTTTACTTTCAGATAACAATATAATAATTCTTGATGAACCAACAAATTATTTAGATATTAAATGTATGCAATCTCTTGAAAATGCTTTGAAAAATACTAATAAAACTCTTTTAATAGTATCACATGATAGAAAATTCATTTCAAATATTTGCGATTATATATTGGAAATAGATAATAATAAAATTATTCAATTTGATGGTAGTTACGATGAATATATAAACTTTAAATCTAAACCAAAAGTTGATAAAGATGAAAAAAGTTCTTAAAGAAAATATATTAATATTAGAAATAA
>NZ_ASRV01000122.1 GCF_000401215.1 Clostridium sartagoforme AAU1
CCAAAAGTTGATAAAGATGAAAAAGTTCTTAAAGAAAATATATTAATATTAGAAAATAAACTTTCAGAAGTTATTTCTTTATTATCCTTTGAAAATGATTTAAATAAAAAAGCATTATTAGAAAATAAATATTTAGAATTACTAAAACAGCTTAAAGAACTAAGAAATCAATAAAAAAGATAGCATTGTTGAGAATAAATAACTACACAGAATTATTTATTCTCAACATCTACCTTTTCATCAAAACTATTTATATTTTAATTCATTTATTAAAATATACTGTTTATAATATTATCATAACAGAAACATTAATTAATCTAGTGACAAAATTTCTTTTATTGATATATTAATATCCTCTGATAAATTCCTTTTTAAATTTCTTTGTAATAAATCCTTATGTTTTAATCCATTAATCTTGAAATATTCTTTTATTAAAGGAGTTCTTTTCTTTGGATCATCCATTGCTATATATGCTACAAACCAATCTTCTAAAGAAGTAAAATTTATTTTGCTATTTTCTAATAGTAAGGTATCGACAATTGATTTATCGTCTAAAATGAATTCATATATTTTATTACCTCGTAGATTTATCTTAAAATTCCCCATAAATTCTACCATAACTCCATCTACTTTATATCCAAAGAAACTTTCCGTTTTGAATGGCTCTTTTGATGATAGTTCTACTTTACTTCCTATTCTCTCCATAAATTCAACTACTTTTTCACTGTCTTTTGAATTAATTAAAATATCTATATCATTTGGCTTTTCTATTAATCCATGATAGTTTAATAAAACTGAGCCTCCAATTCCCCAATTGCATCCTATTTTATTTAATCCATCTGAAATTTTACATAATAATTCTGTATTCATATATCTCTCCATCATCTTTTAACTGAACTCAAAAAGTACTAAAGTACTTTTGAGTACTCTAGTACACCATTAATTTCATTAAATAACTTAGACATTAATACTAAAGCCCTCTATTATCTCTATTTCCACTCCGTTTGGATCTTCTATAAATATAAACTTTTCCCCTCCTCCTGTCTTAATCGGTCCTCTAATAATTTTTATATCTTTTTCCTCTAGCTCTTTTATTTTGTTATCTAAATCTAAAACTTCAAATCCAATAGATACTTTTGAATTGCTACCTGCTATAGATTTATTTTCATATTCTATTAATTCTAACATTACTGAACTTTCTCCTTTAAGAAATACTATATTGGTTCCTTCCATTGGTGAAAATTCTCTTACAATTTCTAGTTTTAATATATCTTCATAAAATTTTATTGCTTCTTTCAAATTTTTTACTGTAACTGTAACAAACTTAATATTCATATTTAATTCTCCTCATCTTATCTTTTTATTTAAATATCTCCTTTATATCTAATTCTAGCATATTTACTAACTTTATTTATGACTTTATAATTAGTTATACTCCCTAAAATTCCAATTATAGGTAATCCCTGAATAAACTTTGCCATTAATAAATTTTCTGATAATACTTGTGATGTATTTCTAAGTTCTAAGTTTAAATCTTTACTTATTTCCATATCAGAATCTATTTTATGTTCAATTTCATTTAACTCTTCATTACAAATTATTTTTTCTTCACCATTTGTTAAGGCAACATTTATTAAATTTAATATATAAATCTTTTCTGCTTCACTCTCATAATCAAAGCCGTAGCTTAAAGTAATTTCATATATTGTCTTTAATATCATAGCAATAAATAATGGTATATCTGGTAATCCAATGCCTAATGCTCCTAGTCCGGCACCCTCTATAGTTGAGATAGTTGAATTTATAAGCTTACTTTTCTTCCCTTGAGAATCCATTAGATTTATACTTTTTCTAGTAACCTTTTTATCTAGTGAATAATTATTTACATCGTGTTCTAATTGAATTTTATCTTTATCATATAGTTTTTCTATATACTTACTTCCCTTTTCTAACACTAATTTAAATCCATTATAAAAAGCATTTTCTAATGTATCCTTTAGCTTTTGTGGTATTTTTTCTTCTATCTTATCTGAAATTGGTTCTACTTTACTTTTAATAAACTTATTTTCCTTTTTATTTAATAACTTATTTTCTTTTTTATTTAATTTAGTTAATTCTCTATTTATTATTTTCTTCATTATTAATCACTACCTTTAAGATATTTTAATCTTATTTTTATTATATACCTTTTTAATATACTTATATAATATTTATCTTAATAACTTAAATAATAAATAATCAAATGAAGGAAAGTATAAAATTAACTACTAATTAAAAATTAATGTTCCGAGGCCTTCCTTATCATAAAAACTCCCATTTTAAGGTTATAATCTTAAAATGGGAGTATAAAATAAACTACACTATGAATTTTTAATTAGCAAAATGCTCTTTTCTTATCTTCTTTAAAGCCTTTTTTGATCCTCTTTCAATATCTCTTTCAAGTTTTCTTTCTTTATAACTTATGAATATTTGATTTAAATCATATCCTTCTGGGTAAAGTTCTTCTGCCTTTATCTCTAACTTCAACCTTTTATAATTGACTTCAATAAATTTATCATCATAGAATACTGTTATATTATTTAATTCATTTATTTCCTTATATACTATTGCTTCTCTGTTATTATCTAAAAGGCTAACTTTATCTCCAATTGAATATGAAGTATATTCAATTGTATTCTTTTGAATTTTCTTTTTAGAAACTTTACTTTCTTTAACTAAGTCATAATTATATTCTTTAGAATCTATATATTTTCTTGCTTTTTCAATAACCTTATCATCTATTCCCATCTTTCTTGAAATATATAAAGCATTACTATCACCTGATTTTCCTATTGAAAGCTTATATAGTGGTTCAAGTGTATCTTTTTTAAATTCCATAGCTGCATTTTCAAAATCAGGATGTTCTTTTGAGAAATTTTTAATTTCCCCATAATGTGTAGATGCAATTGTTATGCATCCTTTATGATAAAATTCTTCTAATAAAGAAATTGCAAGAGCTGCTCCTTCATTAGGTTCTGTTCCACTTCCGATTTCATCAAAGAGTAGTAAAGTCGATTTATTACTTTCCTTTAAAATTTGTGCTAAATTTTTAACATGAGAAGAAAATGTACTTAAGGCATTTTCAACACTTTGATCATCTCCAATATCTACAAATATTTTATTAAATAAAGATATTTCAGTTCCTTCTTTTGCTCCTATATGAAATCCCGATTGAGCTGCTAAAGTTAAAAGTCCTACTGTCTTTAACACAACAGTTTTTCCACCAGCATTTGGCCCAGTAATTATTAAACTTCTGTAATCTTCTCCAATTTCAAAATCTAAAGGCACTACATCTTTAATTAACGGATACCTTCCTCTTACTATCTTTATATAACCATGATTATTTATTTTAGGCTTAATTGCATTTATTTCACGACTATATTTAGCTTTTGCCCAAATCATGTCATATTCTGATATTACTTCAATATTTATCTTCAGATCTCTCATTCTTTCATAAATCATTTCAGTAATTGTAGATAATATCCTATATTCTTCAATACTTTCTTCTATCTTTAATGTTGCAAGTTCTGTTGTATATTTTGTTATTATATTTGGCTCTATAAATACAGTTGAACCTTTAGTTGAAGTTTCAATTATAGCTCCTTGAACTTGATTCTTAAAAGCCGCCTTTATTGGTATAGTATATCTCCCATTTCTTTGGCTTATAAAACTATCTTGAATATATTCTTTATTAGTACTATTTTTTAAGAATTTTTCAAGCCTTTCTTTTATTTTACCTTCACAAATATCAATATGCCTTCGTATCTTTTTAAGCTCTTTACTAGCATTTGAATCAACAGCGCTACCTTTAATTGAATTATTTATTTCTTCCTCTATATAACTTAAATCTGTAATATTTTCTCCATATGATCTTAATGTTCTAGCATATCCTTCCTTATCTTTTACAAATAATTTAACTTTTCTACATCCCCTTAAAAAGTTAGATATCATTACTAACTCACTTGGATCTAATGATGCCCCCTTATCAATCTTTTCAATAAGTGGTACTACATCAAAAATTCCTTCTAGTGGTATATGATAAGATGCATCTAGTAATCTTCTTCCTTCTGATGTTTCCTCTAATCTTTGTTCTACAATTTTCATATTATCACTAGGCTCAAGCTTATCTATTAAGGCTTTACCTAAACCACTAACGCAATACCCCTTAATAATTTCTTTTAATTTATAATAATGTAATTTTTCTAGTGTACTTTTATTCATATAAATAACCTTCCTTGTATTATTTACAAGTCTACGAAACCTAGATAGATTTTAAGTAATATAGTTTTTTATACTTTTATAAATCTTAAACTTAAATTAATAAGTAATTCTATATAAAATAAAAAAGCCATGGATACTTCCACAGCTTTAAACTCAACACTAATAAAGGTATATAAAACACCTTAAAGCATATTCGTGGACTTGTATCTATTAATAGTTTTATTAATTCCATAACAAATAAAGGTATATCACCCTATTTTTAGAATTAATATTAAATTACTATTTTAGATACTAGACACTCACAAAAATACCTCGCTTTATTTTAAAATCTATCTAAATATAATATATGTTAGAATTAATTTATAGTCAACAATTTTTAATTTTCTATATTTATTTTTCTAAAATATCTAATTAAAATAATTGCAGCTAAGCTAATTAAACTGCATGCTATTAACCCATTTTCTAGAGCTGAGTTAGATACAAAACCTATGATTGGATTTATAATCGATGAAGTTATACTTTCTATCATAGAATATATTGATAAAATAGTAGCTCTATTTCCTGATGATATAGACTTATTTTTTATATCTATAATCATTGGCTCCATTATTGCCATGCCAATAGAAATAACTGATACAAATAAAAAACTTAATATTGCATTACTTATGATTATTAATATAGATGAACTTATAAAAACAGCTATCGTCAACATATTTATTGATTTTATTTGTCCTATCATATTACTTAATTTATATGACTTTACTGATATTAATTTCATAAATTGAATTGCTACTAATAAAATCCCAAAATATCTTATATCTATCCCACTTTTAATATATTGTTGTTGATTTAAAAATACAGTTATACTTTGAACAACTTCTTTGACTAAAGAAATTCCAACTAAAAATATTATTATATATTTATTAGCTGCTACATGTTTTAAACTATATTTAAATTTATTTTTTACATTTTCCTTTTTAGTAACTTCATCAGTTATATTTTTAAGAAATAAAGATACACCAAAAGCTATTCCATAAGGGATAATAGTGTAATAAGCTGTTAAATCAATTGATATATTAATTATATAAGTTGAAATCATAGATCCAAGTAAAAACCCTACATTAGAAAACCATACATATCTTCCAAAGACTCTTTCACTATTTTGATTTTTATCCAGTGATAAATATATTAAAGCAGTATCACAACCTGATAATCCCGATATTGAAATGGATAATAATATTCTTTCAAATAGAAATATCCAAAACGAATTTGCTTTAAAAAACACTATTTTAGATATGAAAAATATAAAATTTGATATTACTAAAGTCTTTTTATATCCAAATTTATCTGCAAATATTCCCCAAGGTACTTCAAACAACATTATAAGAATCATAGAGATGGATTCAATCAAAAATATTTGATATATTGATACCCCCCTATTTTCTCTAAATACTGTTGCAATTGGACCATAAAATACAAATCCCTGCAAGAATACTATAATATACATTAAATATATATTTCTTTTATTATTCAATTTAACTTTCCTCCTAAATTACATGACAAATAAACCTTTATAAAAAGGTGAAAATTTGAATTTAGAATTAAGTTAAATTGGTCTAATAAACATAAATATACCTCCTAGTAACTATAAGTATATTATATTATTTAAAAACAAAAATAGAAAGTGAATTAATCCACTTTCTATTTTAGTATATCTACAGTATTTGCATTTGATGCTTTTCTTGCTGGAATAAAACTTGATGCAAGTCCTATTATAATTGATATTCCTATTGCTAATAAGCTTGTAAATAAACTTGGTGTAATTACTAGTTTAAAGTACATGGATATTATGTTAGCAATTATTATCCCTAAGATATATCCAACTACTCCACCAACCATTGTAATTACTATTCCTTCTATTAAAAATTCTTTTCTAATATCTTTTTTCCTTGCTCCTAAAGCTCTTTTTATTCCAATTTCTCTAGTTCTTTCTGAAACTGATGTATACATCATATTCATAAGTCCTATTCCTGCTATAAATAAAGAAATACCTGCTACAGATGCTATAAACATAGTTATTGTATTAAGTACTCCCCCTAATAAATTTACTACTCCACTTGTATCTATTATTTGATATTTACCTTTTATTACATTACCTTCTATTGAATTTAGAGTATTTTCTATTTCCTTTATACTAGCTTTGACATCACTATCCTTTTTTAAAGTAATAGTTAATCCTTCTACTTTTTTTAAGCCTGAGAAATATTTATCATAAGTTTTCTTTGGAATTTTTATATCTCCACCCATGTCGAAAAAACTTATCTCCTCTTCTGGTGGAGCTTTTTTAATTCCAACAACTTCAAATGCTATTCCATTTATAGTTGCTATTCCACCAACCAACTCGTCAATATTATCAAAATTATTCTTTAAGGTTTGCTCTGCAACTACTATAACTCTATCATTTAAAAGATCATCATTATTAGTTAAATTTCTGCCAAAAACCTCATCACTTACATCAAATTCTTCTACTGGTTTAATCATAGCATTAATGTTTTTTCCTCTAAAATCCATTTGTATAAATTCTCCAAGAGAATTACTACTATATTGAAATTCAACTGATTCAACTGATTCTAAATTTTCTACTTCACTTTTATGCTTGTCCTTAAAAAACTCCATTGTTGAAACTTCTTCAGTGAAAGTTTCTGGGCTAAAAGTTGCCATAAGAACAACAGCTCCATCTGTTTCTCCTGTAAACTCTTTAATAGTTTTATTTTTATATCCTTGTCCAAGTGCTACTATTGTAATAACAGAAGCTATTCCAATGATTATACCAAGCATTGTTAAAATAGATCTTTTCTTATTTCTGTTTAAATTTCTTAAAGCTGTAAAAACTAAAACTCTAAATTTCATTAGTATCTACCTCCTCAAGATTGCCATCAAAGATTTTCACTATTCTTTTCGCTTTTTTGGCAATATTTATATCATGAGTAATTAAAATAATTGTTATTCCTTCTTTATTTAACTCATTAAATATTTCAATTATTTCTCCTGATGTTTTACTATCAAGAGCTCCTGTTGGTTCATCTGCTATTATTATATCTGGATTATTTACAAGAGACCTAACTATAGATATTCTTTGCTGTTGTCCTCCTGATAATTGAGTAGGATATTTATTAATCTTATCTAATAAATTTATTTTCCTAAAAGTTCAATTACCTTATCTTTAGTTTCTTTAATACCTTTTCCCATATATAACATTGGAAGCTCTATATTCTCTTTAATAGTTAATCTATCTATTAAGTTAAAATCTTGGAATACAAAACCTATTTTCTTATTTCTCAAATTACTAAGTAAATCATCATTAAGGCTTTTTACTTCTTTTTCATCAAGTAAATAACTACCTTCGAAATCCTTATCTAAAAGTCCTAATATTTTTATCATAGTAGATTTACCAGAACCTGATGGACCCATTATAGCTAAAAACTCTCCTTTTTTCACTTCTAAATCCACATTTTTTAAAGCATGTAACTTTTCATCTCCTGAAGTATAGTACTTGTTTATACCCTTCAGTTTTATCATACTATACTTCCTCCTTACTATCTTCTGAAGGATTTATTAGTATCTTATCTCCTACCTTTAAAGTACTATCTTCAAGTATGTAGTTGTCATCCTTTAGAGTTGCCTTTATTTCCATCTTTTTATTATTTTCACCTTCAACTAACTTAACATATACTTTTCCTGACTCTTCAATAACACAACTTTTAGGTATGGCAATTTCTTCTGGATTTACTGTTAATTCTACGCTAAATCCTATTTTTATACTTTCATCCGGTTTAATATAAAATGCATATCCTGCAGATTTTCCATCTGAAGACATTGTTGGAACTTCTTCAATCTTAATTATTTTTCCCATAACTTTTTTGTTATTGCTTATAATCTTTGCTTCTACTTTATCATCTAATTTTAACTTATCTACATCAAATTCTGATGCTTGGGCATATATTAAGGAATCCTCTGAAATTATTCTCATATATTCTTTTGTCAAATCTTCATTATTTATATAGACTTTTCCACTTATTTCTGCCTTTATAATTTTTACAACTTTATTATTTAAGGAATCTCTTTTAGAAATAGTATCATTTAAAGTTTCTGTTAATTCATCAACCATACTAGTTATTTCTACTTGCTGTGTTTGTGGACTTTGTATCTGATTTGTTGTATCTAAGGCTGCTTGAACCTCTTTAGCTTGTGCTTCTTTATTAAGTGCTTCTAGCTTATTTACTCTTTCTTTTTCTTTTTGAATTTTTGAATTTAATGAATTAATTTGCCTATTTAACTCATCAACTTGTTCTTGAATAGCTTCATTATAATAACTAAAAAGTTCTACATCTTTTTCTACATATTGTCCATCTTTAACAAATACTTCGTTCAGCTCACCATTACTTTTATCCAACATTATTTTCTGTTCTTTACTTATTATACTGCTTCCTTTAAACTTTAAGCCGCCAGTTTCTTTTATTTCAAAATAATCAATCTTACTTTCTTTATTACTATTTACAGTTGATTTGTTTTTAACGTATAATGCTGAAATAATAATTCCTATTAAAGCTACTATAAATATACTAACACCTATTACTATTTGCTTTTTTTTCATATAACTACTCCTTGTTTTATATCTTATTAAAATAAAGAGAGTAAATCTATATTTTAGATCTACTCTTTACTTTTCTTATTCCTTTACAAAATATATATCTTTCTTTTTT
>NZ_ASRV01000123.1 GCF_000401215.1 Clostridium sartagoforme AAU1
TTAAGTAAAATAAGTATTCTATCAACTTATATAGAAAAACAAAAATATATGATTTCAATTTTACTATTTTGCTAAAATAAACTTATCAAACTTCAACCTTATAATTCTATAATAATGTAAATTATTAATTGAAACATATATATTAATATGGAGGAAACTATGGGTAAAAAGGGTGGGAATAATAAACAAAATTCCAAGAAAACGACTTCAACTAGAAAGAAACTAAATTTAAATCAAAATTTCATTATGCTTTTAGGAGTTATATTATTTAGCGTATTATTAATTATTTTATCAAAGTCTATATTTAAGGGTGGGTTTTTGCCTGATAAATATAATGGTAATATGAAATATTACAATGCAGTTGTTACAGAAGTATTAAATGAAGATTTAACAAAAGATCCTTATTTAGAGGATGTTGAAGTGGGCTTTCAAAAAGTATTAGTTAAAATATCAGCCAAGCCTTACTCTGGAAGTACACATGAAATAGAAAATCCAATAAGTAGATTGTATAATTTAAAAGTCAAGGAAGGCACCAAAGTTATAGTTGGTGTAATAGAAAAAAATGACACTACCCAAATGACCTTATATAGCTATGATAGGAGCAATATGTTGTATTTATTAATAGCAATATTTGTATTGTCTGTTGTTGCAATAGCTGGTGTAAAGGGGATAAAATCCTTAGTTGCTTTATTTTTTACATTAATATGTTGCGTTTATTTAATGGTTCCTTTAATGCTTAGAGGAGTAAATCCTATATTAGCGGGTATTCTTATGAGTGTCTTAAGTATAACCGTGACTCTAGTGCTTGTTTCTGGGTTTAACAAGAAAACATTAACCGCAATTTTAGGTACTGTCTTTGGAGTTATAATTTCAGGAATAGTAGCATATATTTTTGGTTCTTTAACTACTCTTTCTGGATTAAATATGAGCGAGGCAGAAAGTTTAATGTATATTGCAGAAGATACTGGTTTAAAAATTAGAGGAATAATGTTTACTGGAATTTTAGTTGCAACTTTAGGAGCTGTCATGGATATCTCTATGTCAATTGCTTCATCCTTATTTGAAATACACAGTGTAAATAATAAAATTAGTTTTAATGAATTATTTAAAAGTTCTATGAATATAGGTAAAGATACTATTGGAACAATGACTAATACATTAATTTTAGCCTTTGCTGGAGGATCATTAAGTATCCTTATATTAGTATTTTCAGCTAATATGCCTTTTAATAAAATGATAAATTTAGATCTTTTAGGAATTGAGATAATTCAAGGATTAGCTGGTAGTATAGGTGTTGTACTTGCTGTTCCTATTACTGCATTTATAGGTTGTTATTTATGTAAAAATGAAATTAAATTAAAAAAATAAGAGATGCTGCTTTTGCAGCATCTCTTTATTTATTCAATAGATTGCTTCTATTACTTTAATTCTGGCCAATACTCTTTATTAGCTTCAATCATTTCATCTAATATTTGCTTAGCTACAAATGCAGATGGAATTGTCTTATTCATAGTAAATGCCATAAGTGCCTTTTCATATGAGCCCTCAATTGCAGCCTCTACAACTAACTTTTCACTAGCTTCTTGTTGTTCTATTAATCCTTTATAGAATGTAGGAATTTCGCCAACACGAACTGCTTCAGGACCGTCTTTAGTTATATACGCTGGTATTTCAACCATAGCATCATCTGGTAAATTCTTAATAGCACCATTATTTTCAACCATAACTAAATGTCTTTTTCTTTGATCAAATGCTAAACTCATAGCCACTTCTACTATAAATTCTCCGTGTACTCCAGTAAAGAATTGTGTAAGATCAATTTCTCCTGTAGCGCTATATTGATCTACAGAATCAAATATTTTCTTTTCTCTTCCTTCCATTACTTCATTTGCTCTTGTATGATTTTTATCAGAATGTCCAACAACTTCATCTCCTAAAATATAGTATTGCATATATGTGTTAGGAAGATATTTAGGGAACATTTGCATCATATGTTTTGCATTAGTAAATGTATGAAGCCATGATGCATCATTATGTCTTACTTCACTTCTTGAATCTGGTGGCAGATATCCATGCTCAAGAACATAGCTCTTAAGTTCTTCTGTTCTATCTTCTCCATTTACTCTTATATTTGTAAACCATCCAAAATGATTTAGTCCAAAATAATCAGCTTCTATATCATGTCTATCACAATCTAAAATATTTGCCATATTTCTCATAATTGCAACTGGCATATCACATATATTTAAAATTCTTGCATTTGGTCTTAGCTTGTACATAGCTTTTGCTACAATAGCTGCTGGATTTGAATAGTTTACTATCCAATAACTCTTATTTGCATATTTTTCACAGAAATCAATTATTTCAACCATAGGATATATAGTTCTTAAACCATATGCTAGTCCTCCTGGTCCACAAGTTTCTTGTCCAACTACATTATATTTTAGTGGAATCTTTTCATCCATTTCTCTCATCTTATATAACCCAACACGCATTTGAGCAAAGATAAAATCTGCATCCTTAAAAGCTTCTTCTGGACTTGTTGTAAAAGTTAGCTTTACTTCTGGATCAAACATTTCAACAACTTTTTTTACTATTACACCAACCTTATTTTGACGTTTTTCATCTATATCATATAATCTTAGCTCATCTATTTTGAATTCTTCCTTTTTAGTTAATAAGCTCTTTACAATCCCTGGAGTATAAGTACTTCCCCCACCTACTATAACTAATTTAAATTTCTTCATGTCTAATATTCCTCCTTATTCTACTATTTCTAATGCTTCATCTACTATTGTTCTTATTTTATTTATTGAAAGTCCATATACAACTTGTATATTTTTACCTTTTCTAACTACACCTGATGCTCCTGTAGTTTTTAATGTTTGCTCATCAATTACAGTATCGTCAATAACATCTACTCTAAGTCTTGAAAAACAATTTTCTACAGTTACTATATTTTCTTTTCCTCCCAATGCTTTTATAATAGTTAAAGCTTTTTCTTTATCATTTTCAGCATTGTCAATTTCTTTTATAGATGACTTCATTTCTTTTTTAACTTTTACTGCATTTTCATTTAAATCCATTGCATTATCACTATCATCATCTTCTCTACCCGGTGTCTTTAAATTCATTTTTTCAATCATAAATTTAAATACTACAAAAATTACTGCTATTTCAACTAATCCTACTAACACATATACTGGCCAATGAGTTTTTCCAATTCCTGCTGGTAAATTTATTACAAGAAAATCTAAAATACCATTTGTTGCACAAACTCTTACATTAAGTATATAAACTATCATTTGGAAAAGTCCGTCTATAACAGAATATACAAGCCATAATAATGGAGCTGCAAAAATAAATGTAAATTCTAGTGGTTCTGTAATACCAGCTATTACTGCTGTTAATGTTGATGGAATTAATTGAGATTTTAAATTTTTACGTTTTATTTTCTTAGCTGTATAATAAAATGCTAATGCTACACCAATAACTCCAAAAGTTTTAACTAAGCCATAATTTAAGAATCTTGCTGAATCTGGCATCATCGTTATGGTAGGGTCGTTAAGTAATGCTAAGAATACAGGTTTTGCTCCTATAACGTTTTCTCCATTTATGATCATTTGATCACCCACTGCTGAATATAAGAACGGAGACCAAATTAAATGATGTAATCCTGTTGGTACTAAAAATCTATTTAAGAATCCATAAACAAATACTCCTAATGCTCCTGCAGTACTCATAAATCCTGTAAGGGCAGTAATTCCATTAGCTATACTTGGCCAAATATAAGTTGTTCCTATACTTAATACTGCAACTACTGGAATCATAATCATAAATACAAGTTTACTATTTCCATAAGGTGCCATAGCTCCTTTAAATTCTCTATTAACATACTTATTATGAACTACAGCTACTGCTATTCCTAATATCATTCCAAGGAAAACACCCATATCTGTTACATGAAAGCCTAATTGAATAGTCTGTCCAGTTCCATATAACTCACCAGCAGTGTTTCCTGCTATTAATTTACCTGATAATTCTAACCATTTACTGTTTGCTCCTAAAAATAATATGTATGACATAATTGCTACAAATGCTGCTTCTGCTTTTTTCTTTTTTGCCATACCTATGGCAATTCCAACACAAAATAAAATACTTAAATTTCCCATAATAGGAGAAAGCATACCATTAAAGAATTTTCCTATCGTCCAAATCAATCCACCTTCACTAACAAAAGTTTTATTAGTAAGTACAGCTGTTAACGCAATTGACATACCTACTATTGGTAAAAATAAGACTGGTCCTATCATAGCCTTTGCAAATTTTTGCATACTATCTAAAATCTTTTCCTTCATTCTAATGTACCCCTTATCTTTTTAAATTTTTCTCCTTGGTAATTACCTTGAACATAGAATAACATTTTAAATAAATATTGTTAATAGATTTAACCTTTTCAGTAACATGTTACTTAAAAAGTAAACATGTTTACCTTTACACTTAAAAGTGGATATATGTAAATTGGCTTATGACCTTGCTTTGCTTCAAGTCAACGCAAACTTACATATGCCACTTGAAAACTGAAGGAATGGAATTATAAAAAATTGTTCACATGGTAATCTTTTTAAATTCTCACCGTAAATAATAAAAAACTATCACAGAAAACTCTTCTCTGATAGTTTTTTTAAACTTCTATAAACTATTCATTGCCTTATCTAGTAAGTATTCCATTATAATCATCACTCTAGCATAAAAATAATTTGCTGTAATATTTCTATCATCTAACTCTTTATCATCTAATATGGAAAAATGTATTGTAGATTGTTTGGCCATATGACTACTTGGCCTTCCAGTAAAGGTTATAATATCTAAATTATTTTTTGCAGCATAGTCTATAACCTTTGTTACACTTTCTGTTTCACCACTTTTTGATATTCCTATTACTAAGGCTCCTCCTATTTGGTTGTTATCATATACTCCATAGGAATTTGTCTTAATACATTTAAAACCCAATACTAACATCTTCCTACAAAAAAAATCTACAATTGGAGATGAAAATCCTGTACCTGTAATATAAATTATATCCTGTCTATGTTTTATAAGACTATCAATAAATGAGTCTATAGTATTTTTATCTATTTCATCAATAAAGCTAGTTATATCTGAAGTACGTTTTTGATTTTTCTCATTATTCTTCACTATAAAATTTAATCTATAAATCATATCTACATATCCAGTATATCCTAACTTTTTTGATAACTTTATTATAGTAGTTGCAGAAGTATAGTTAATTTGTGCAATCTCTCTTACTCCTTTATCTAAAACATCATCGATATTTTTTAATATATATTCAAGCACTTGCCTTTCTGTTTCTGTTAACTTATAATTATCAGCAATTTTGTAAATATCAAATTTCATAAGATACCTCCGATTTTAAATAACTATTACTATAGTATCATATTTATTTTTGTTTTTAATTATAAATATTTAATTAATTATTAAATATTTTTAAAGCTGCTACTATTTCTGTACCGCCTAAAAAATCTGAGTTTACAATAGTTAATATTATTATTTTATAGTTCCTTGATTTAATTCCTTATAATTAAATTTTTAAATATACAAGTTATACCTATATGAATAATAAATACTATATAAAGCTATATTTTTATAATATTTTTTAATTATATTGTGGGAAACTAATATAGACAATTTATTTTTAGGAGGTAATTACAATGGATAATAACAAAAATAGAAGAAAAGATCGTCCTAAATCAAATGCAGAGCTTAGAAAAATGTATTCAGAATCCGGCGCTGAAATTGGGATTGAAAATGGTCAAAAGAAAGGTGCCCATTCTAATGGCAAAAAGTTTACTAAAAGGTCAAAATTATCTCATAATAAGTAATATTTAAAAACCATATAAAAATAACCTTACTAAATATTAGTAGGGTTATTTTTCAGCTTGTTATTGGGTAAAATAACATTAATATTTAACTTTTTAAATAAGGAGATATTTTTTATGTATTTTTTTTATGGTCAAGAAACACTCACTGCAGTTGAATGGATTCTTCGTGCAGTTATTGCCTTTTTCTTTTTACTAGTTGTTGCAAGAATCTTAGGTCAGCGTACTATATCGCAGTTAAGACTTCTTGATTTTGTTATTGCTTTAGTAATTGGAAACATTATTGCTCATCCATTATCTGATGAAGAACTTGGATTAGAGGGATCCATGATTACAACAATTGTATTAGTAATTCTTTATCTTATTTCACTACTTGGAATCCTTAGGTTTCCATCCTTAAGGAAACTCCTCAACAGCTCACCAGTCACAGTTGTTAAAAATGGAGAAATTCTAAATAAAGGATTAAATAAAGCAAGAATATCTATTGATGTATTATTAGAGGAACTAAGAGAGGAAAAAGTAGAAGATGTAAAAAAAGTAGCATTAGCAATTTGGGAAGCTGATGGAAAACTTTCTGTTTTCTTAGATCCAAAATATGAACCTATTACGCCTTTTCATTACCAAATGAAAACAGAATCATTTAATTTACCTGTAACAGTTATTAAAGAAGGTAAAATTCTTTATAATAATTTAAAAGAAACTAATAAGGATGAAAGTTGGATTATTTCCAATTTAAAAACTTCATATCAAACTGATGTAAAAAATGTTATTCTTGCTACTGTTGATAGTAAAAATAACCTAAAAGTTTTTTTATATAAATAAGCTTTTCACTACTTAAAAACTCTACTTTAACTAATTTAGTAGAGTTTTTAAATATTACAATAAAGTATTTTTTAGCAATTATCTAAGCAAAGATTTTATTTTAAGTTTTGCAAACTTCTTTTTACCTATCTTTATTACATCATCATATGATAAATTTATGTCTAAGCTATTTATTTTTTCTCCATTAATTTGAACTCCACCTTGCTCTACAAGTCTTGCAAATTCTTTTTTACTTGATACATATTTCTCACTTACTAAATTTGAAACAATATCCCTCAACTTATTACTTTCTACAGTTAAATTAGGTACATCATCTGGAATTTCCTTTTTAGTAAAAGCTGAATTATAGAATTCTATTGCTGTTTTAACTTTCACTTCACAATGGTATAAGCTTGTTATTATTTGTGCAAGTTCTAATTTAATATTTCTGGGATTTTCACCACTATCTAGTTTGTTTTTTATTTGTTCTATTAAATCTGGATGTTCATCTGTAGCTAATTCAAAGTATTTTATAATTAAATTATCTGGAACCTCCATCACTTTTTTAAACATTACATTTGCAGGTTCATTTACCCCAATGTAGTTGCCTAAACTTTTGCTCATTTTTTCAATTCCGTCTAAGCCTTCTAAAATAGGCATAAACATTGCAACTTGTTGCTCTTCTCCCATTGTCTTTTGAAGTGTTCTTCCCATTAAAATATTAAAGGTTTGATCAGTACCTCCAAGCTCAATATCAGCCTCTAGAGCAATTGAATCGTAAGCTTGCATTAAAGGATAAAAGAATTCATGAACTCCTATTGGTACATTGGTTTTATATCTATTTTGAAAATCATCTCTTTCTAACATACGAGCTACAGTAGTAGTTGCTGCTAATTTTAATACATCATTAAAATTTAATTTTGAAAGCCATTCACTATTAAAACGAACTTCCGTCTTACTTTCATCTAAAACTTTAAAAATTTGAGTTTTATAAGTTTCTGCATTTTTTAATACTTCTTCATCCGTTAATGCTTTTCTTCCCTTTGCCTTTCCTGTTGGATCTCCAATTTTTCCTGTAAAGTCTCCAATAACAATTACTGCTTTATGGCCTAAATCTTGCATTTGTTTAATTTTACGTAAAACTACAGCATGACCAAGATGTATATCTGGTGCACTTGGATCAAGCCCTAACTTGATAATTAATGGTTTATTATTTTTTGCAGCTTTTTCTAGTTTTTTTCTAAGCTCTTCTTCATTAACTATTGTATCTGCTCCCTTTTTAATAATTTTCATTTGCTCATCAATTGTTTTTTCATTTTTTAACACTCCTCTTATATTATTTAAAATATAAGCAAGTTCTATAAGAATAACTTTACGAAAGGCTATTTGATAAAACTATTTGAACTACTAGTGGACATACTCAAAATTTTATACTTTTCTAGAAATAAAAAAACTCCCACCCCTTATATCAAAAGGACGAGAGATAAAACTTCGTGTTACCACCTTAAGTTCATAGACAATTCACATTGCCTACCTTTTCAAGTACTCCAGAAAATATCTAGGTAATACTCTAGCACTATAACGTGTGCAAGGAATACGTCACAGCCTACTAAATGCTTCGCAGAATGAAAAATGCAGAATGTAGAATTAATGAAAAAACTCTGATAGAGTTTTCAAAATTAAATTTTAATAAATTAATATAACTATCATTCTAAATTATATTTTCCTTATGCTAAAACTTCATTTGGTGTGAAGCTCAAAGATGTATTCATAATTAGCTTATCTTGCACCTCTCATCAACCGGTTACTTTCTGTAAGTTTTACTAACTACTACTTGTTCTTATCACAGCTTTTCATAATCTTATACTCCGAAATATAATAACTTATAAATCTTCGTTATGCTTATTATTAATATGGATTATAAATCTTATTTTTTATATTGTCAATATTTTTGTAATTTTCAATTAACTAATAATTAATTTTAAGATTTATAGTCCTA
>NZ_ASRV01000124.1 GCF_000401215.1 Clostridium sartagoforme AAU1
TTTTTATATTGTCAATATTTTTGTAATTTTCAATTAACTAATAATTAATTTTAAGATTTATAGTCCTATCTTTTTTCTTAATATCTAATGCTTTATTATGAGCAACAAAAAAACCTTTGCTTTCAAAAAGCTTTTCTTTCTCTCCAATATATAACTGTCTTCTCATAAATATAAACTTTCTATAATCCTTACCTAAAAAATCATCTATATTACTTTTATGAATTGAATCCTCATATGAAATAACTCCATCATAAGGAAGTATTTCATAAGGCACGTATTTATCAAACCATATTTTTTATATTTACTCCAATAAGCTATATCCACCACTTCTTTCTTTTCATCATATTTTAACTCTTCTATAAATAAATTATCATTTATCCAAGTATCTTTAATATTACTCTTAATATCAATATTTAAAGCTTCGCTAAAGTTTGCTGATTCTATAACTATCTTAGCCTTATTAAATTTGTCTATAGCTAAGTCCTTTAAAACAAAGTTTTCAACTATTCTAATACCATTATTTATAGCTTCCTTTTCATCATATGCAACTACACCCATTCTTTCGATATTTCTACCCTCTATATCAGGCCTAATATATATACCTTCATTAAAGAAGTTTCCATCATTTTTTTGAATAGCCTCAATTTTTTCTTCATCATCAGAAACTACTGAATAATCTAAATTTATAGCAAGTGGGCTAACTCTTAAATTATTTACTATAAAACTTACTCCATCTATTTGAATTTCATTATTTTCTGGCCTTATATTCTTAATTTTAACTATCTTAGATGAATCTATATCTACAGTTACCTCCTTAGCTTCGCCTTTTTCTGTAATTTCTAAAGTAAAATCTTTTTTATTTTCCCCTATTTTAAAGGTCCATACACTTAATGTATCTTCATTTTTATCTTTTTCACTAAATGCACTTGAACCTGATGCAAAATCCCCATCTAAAATTCTTATGTCAGATTTATGTTTAGCAGAATCATATTCTTCATTAGGTTCATCTGTCGGTAAAAATCTATCCGTATAAGCAATGCTTCCTCTCATAAAAACAGAAAGATACTTATTGTCATAAACAACTGCTTCTATGGTTATTTTTTTACCGTTGCTAAATTCTATTGATTTATTAACCTCTTGAAGTTCCCCTCTATTATTAAGTTTTTTCACATAACTATTATAAGAAAATAATCATCATATCCCATTAGCTTTTTATCATTGCAGAAACTGTACTTAAATTAAAAATGAATATAAATGCTATAAATATTAAAGCTATTTTTATATATTTGTTGTTTAAATTTATTTTCTTTTTATTTTCTCTTTTTGTATTATTTAATGCTTTTCTCATTAAATTTTCAAATTCTGGTGGAGCTTTTAAAGCCTTTTCTTCTAGATTATTTAATTCTTTATCTAAATCAATCATTTATATCACCACCTATAATTTTTCTTATTTTATTAATACCTTTATTTATTCTAGATTTTACTGTTCCTAATGGTATTTTCATAATTTCAGAAATTTCTTCATAAGTATAATCTAAATAATATCTAAGCCTAATAGCTTCTTTTTGATTATCATTTAAATATTCTATAAGAGATTTTAGATAAATTTTATTTTCTGATTCATTAAAAGTATCTTCTTTTGGCATATTTTCTAAATTAGCATCTTCATATTTCTTTCTCTTAGATAGCTCCTTTTTACATAAATTAACAAGTATTGTTTTGCTCCAACTATAAAATGAATCAAGCTTTTTAAGCTTTGGAATTTCTTTATATAAAACTACTATCATTTCCTGTAATATATCTAAAGCATCTTGTTCATTTTTCATATATACAAATGCTAATTTATAGTAGTTATCTTTTTCACTCATGATTAGTTTTAAAAGAGCTTCTTTATCACCATTTATAGCCTTCTTAACTTCTAGCTCCAAGCTTCTTCCCCCCCCAAACCTTGTCTCCTTAACTATTAACTATATATAAGAGTTTTATAGCTGGCAAAAAGTTCCCTAAAAATTTATTATTCTAAGGATTTTATATAATCAAGGGGTCTATATATTACACTATCATCACCTAAATAAAGCTTGCCACTTTTAACTCCTCCAATTGGATATGGCAATTTATTATATGCATTTATTATTTCTCCTCTACCTTTGTATAAAACTACATGACCTGGTGTATATATTAAGTCTCCTGGCTGCAAATCTTCTTCACTTACCTCATATCCCTGTAATATATCTTCTTGTTCAAAAGTTGAATAGCCAATTTCAACTCCCGTTACTTCCCTATAAGTCCAATAAGTTAATCCTGAACAATCAAAGGCTTGATTTCCTATATATGTTTCTTTTTTCAATGGGTAGTACTTATCTCCATAATAACCTATAAGTTCATCTAACCTTTCTTCAGTCATAATTTCACCTTTTCCGCCCCATACATATTCTAAACCTATTTTTTCTTCTGCTAATTTAATAACTTCATTTACTATTACCTTTTCTTCTTCTGTCATATTTATTCCCTCGTTTTCATATTTATCTTTTTCATTAAAATTAATAAATATTAAAATTCCAACTACTATTAAAATTATTAAAGCTAATATAAAAGCTATATTACTATTGACTACCTTCTTTCTCATCACAAATCCCACCCCATATAATTACAATATATATTAATTTTAACTTACAACCAAATTTTTTCATAATTACTTTTTGGTTACAAAATAGTTTACTCCAATAAAAAACTATATCCAATTGAAAATTATAACTTCAATTGGATATAGCTTTTTAATATATATCTTCTTCTTAGATATTCATAAATTTTAAACTTTACTTTATTAATCCTTTTCTGTATGCTGTAAGTAACATTTTTAAGTCTCTTATTTGACTTTTTAATTCCATACCAACATCCGTATCTTTAACTCTTTTTCTTTCTAATCTCTTTTCTACTATCATTGTTGTAGAAAGAATATCTCTTTCTTTAACTATAGCTTCTTCTGTGGAATCAAATGGTTCGTGAGCAACTAATTGAAACCCATAAGAATTATATATTAATGTATATCCTGCAATTCCAGTATGGCTTCTATAAGCTTTAGCAAATCCGCCATCTATTACCATCAATTTACCATTAGCTTTTATAGGACTTTCTCCACTTTTATTTTTAACTGGAACATGTCCATTAATTATCCTTCCTTCAATATGATCAACCTCAAATTCTCTAAGGATTTTCTTACATACTTCCTCATCATCTCTCCATTTATAATATGGATTTTTATGTTCTTTATGTGTAGATTTGTCATCTATAAAATATCTTTCAAAAGTAGTCATTTTTTCTTTACCAAAAAGTGATGAATTTGCCCCAGTCCAAAGATACCACATTATATCCATTCCATAGTCTCTTTCTCTTGTATCCCTTTTACTAAAATATCCTTCTCTCACTAAAGATTCAAATTTTTCTAAAAGCGCTTTACCACTATATTCTTTTCCTTGTATATTCATACTTGAAAAATTTTTATTAGAATCTAGAGGAATACATCCATGAAATAATAAGCTGTCGTTATACTTTAAATAAATATTTCCTTTTTCAAATAAAAACAAAATATGTCTTTGTAGTTTTTCACTATTAACAAAAGAGGATTCTAATTTTTCAATTAATATTTCTTCTTCTTTTGTAAGTTTATATGGATTGTTTTTATCTATAGTTGGAAAGGTCTTGTCATTAAGCTCATATATATTGTTATTTATTTTAATAGTTCCTTTTTCATAGTCTATATAATTCAAAAGCAGCCTATGTTCCATTTCAAACTCTTTATTTCTCTTAATTATATCGTTTTCAAGTTTGAATTGTATTATAGTTATTGCTTTATGCATTTTAGAAATCAAATCAATTTCAGAGTTGCTATATATATTTTTATCAGTTACTTTTGGAATAAAATTTTTGCATAAATCATCTTTATAGTATTTCAGTGCAAATGTTGCTAATGGTAACATATTAATTCCATAGATATCCTCAATTATATCTAAATTAGAATATCTTGCTGAAATTCTTAAGACATTTGCTATACATACCTTTGATCCAGCTGCAGCTCCCATCCAAAGCATATCATGATTTCCCCATTGTATGTCGACTGAATGATAATTAATTAATGTATCTAGTATTATATCTGGTCTCGGTCCTCTATCATATATATCTCCCAATATATGAAGCCTATCAATAACTAATCTTTGTATAAGTTTAGATAAAGCGATAATAAATTCATTTGCTCTATCTATGTCAATAATTGTAGTAATTATTTTATCATAATATTTCTGCTTATCTACTTCACTGCTTTGCTCATGTAGTAACTCCTCTATAACGTAAGCAAAATCCTTTGGCAAAGCCTTTCTGACTTTAGACCTTGTGTATTTTGATGAAACAAATCTACATAACTCAATCAATCTATATAAAGTTATTTTATACCAATCATTAATATTTTTTTCTTCCTTTAAGACTATCTCTAATTTTTGTTCTGGATAATATACTAAAGTTGCTAAACTTTTCTTCTCACTTTCCATTAGTGAATTTCCAAATATATCTTCAATCTTCCTTTTAACCATTCCAGATCCATTTTTTAAAACGTGTATAAAAGGCTCATATTCTCCATGTATATCGCTTAGAAAATGTTCTGTTCCTTTTGGTAAGTTTAAAATTGCTTCTAAGTTAATAATTTCTGTAGATGCTTCTGCAATACTTTGATATTGTTTAGCTAATAATCTTAAATAATCTTGTCTTGAAATATCTTGTATTAGTATATTTTCATCATCAATGTTATTATATTTATCCATACTAATATTCTCCCCCATAAATTTAAAGATATAATTCTCCCTTTAATACTATAGCCGCTTCACCACTTAATTTTACTCTATCATCTTCTAACAATTCTAATGAAATTTCTCCACCTCTATCTGAAGCTTGATATGCAATAATTTTTGTTTTATTTAATTTATTACTCCAATAATTAGCTAATAAGGTATGAACCGAGCCTGTCACTGGATCCTCATTTATACCTGCCCATGGATTAAAGTACCTTGAAATAAAATCATATTTCTCATCTCCTATGCAAGTAACAGCTATCCCCTTTACATTAGTTCCAAAATTTAATGATTTTAATATCTCAAAGTTTGGTTTTAAATTTATTACCTCTTCTTTATCTTTTAACTCTATAACAAGTTTTCTTGTTTCTTTACCTACTATAGCTTTTGAATAATTTATTATGCCCATAGCCTTTAATACATATTTTGTTAAATGAAAATTTAAAGGCTTATCTATTGGAAAGTCTAAACTTATTTTTTCATTTTCCTTTTTAGCAGTAAGTATTCCACTTTGAGTTCTGTATTTTATCTCTTGTTCTTTTACATTAAATTCATCAAATAAAATTTTCGATGTTGCTATAGTTGCATGACCACATAAATCTACCTCTACTTTTGGAGTAAACCACCTTAAAGAAAATAAATTACACTCACTTATATTAGAGTTTTCTAATGGTTTTACAAATGCTGTTTCTGATAAATTCATTTCCTGGGCAATATTTTTCATTAACTCATCATCTATGTCTTTTTCTAAAATACAAACAGCTGCTGGATTCCCTTTAAAAACTTTACTTGTAAAAGCGTCTACTTGATATATATTAATCTTCACTTTTCCCTCCTATAGTTTCATGACAATATTTACTTATTTTATTCTTATAATTTTAGCATCTACTTGAACAGGGTAACTTTCTCTTATTGGTCCTGTAATTATCACTTCTACTTTATCTCCTACTTTAATATCTGATAATTTTAACCTTTCATTTGCCTCTTCTTTTATAATTTTCGTTCTTTGGGTTATATAAATACTTGCCTTATCAAATTCTGTATCTTCTTCAATATTTCCTTCTACTAAAATATTACCCTTTTCATTTTCTTCATTTATTACTGTTACTACTCCTCTTATAGCTACTTTATCATTTTTGTGGTTTGCTATAATCCATACACTAAGCATACAAATACCTAATACTATTATTCCTATATAAATTTTCTTAAACTTCACATTCTTTTTCTCCTTAAAACTAATTTCTAACTATTGTAATTTTACTATTTTTAGATATATAAATATACATTAATTTAAATTTATTTTTTAATTTAAGATTTCTTTAAGGTTAGGTTTATATAATTACTTCATAAAGATCATTCAATAGGAGGTAATAGTATGGCAATAAAATCATTTCAAAGATTTGAAAAAAAATTTATATTAAATGAGAAACAATATAGCAAACTTATTCCAATTTTAAAAAACTATATGAATCCAGATAAATATTGTAAAGATGGGAAAAACTATGATATTTATAATATATATTATGACACACTTGACAGTCACATAATTCGAAATTCAATCAACAAACCCTATTATAAAGAAAAACTTAGATTAAGGAGCTATAATGTACCTAATAGTAAGGATGATAGAGTTTTTTAGAGTTAAAGAAAAAAATTAACGGTATAGTAAATAAACGTAGAGCTACTTTAACTTTGAATGAGGCTTATAGGTTCTTAGAATTAAGAGAAAAACCTGCTACTTCTGATTACATTAATAATCAAGTTCTTAATGAAATAGAATACCACTTAACTAATAATGAAGTTAACCCAACTGTATATATAGGCTATAGCAGAAAAGCCTTCTTTGGAAAAGATAATAGTGATTTTAGAATAACATTTGATTCTAATATAATTACTAGACGTGATAACTTAGCTCTTGAACTTGGTAGCTTTGGTGAAAATTTACTAAAAGAAAATCATTATCTTATGGAGGTAAAAATACTTGGAGCAATACCTGTTTGGTTTACAAAAGTTCTTTCTGAATTATCAATATATAACACTCACTTTTCGAAATATGGAAATGAATATATGAAATATTGCTTAAATGCAAATTATTCTAATAGGAGGGACAACGCATGTTAGAAACTATCATTTCATCAACTACTGGAGAATCATTTACTCTAGTAAACGCACTATTAATTATTATATCTTCAATTATTCTTGGACTAGTTATAAGTCTTGCCTATATGAAGACACATAAAAGAGAGGGATATGCCCCAGGTTTTACAGTAACACTTATAATGCTACCCGTAATAATTGCTATTATTATACTTTTAGTAGGAAATAATGTTGCAAGAGCATTTAGCTTAGCAGGTGCATTTTCAATTATACGTTTTAGAAGTGCACCTGGTGATCCAAAAGATATAACTTATGTATTTTTCACCTTAGCTGTTGGTTTAACCTGTGGGATGGGTTATGTGGGATATGCCTTTATATTTACTTTAATACTCTGCGCCTTAGTAGTTATCCTAGATATGACAAGATTTGCTATGCCTAGAACAAAAACTTCTAAACTTAAAATTACAATTCCTGAAGATTTAAATTATGATGGAATATTTGATGACATACTAAATAAATATACAAACTCATGGAATATTGAAACTATAAAAACTAGAGATTTTGGCTCACTATTTGAAATTCACTATATTATTCATATGAAACTTGATGTTGATCAAAAGAAATTTATAGATGAATTAAGATGCAAAAATGGTAATTTAAATATTTCACTAAATTTTGCTGGTTTTGAAGAAAAAGTTTATAATTAAACTATTGTATAAAAGAGAAGATAAATAGAATATGTGAAATTATCATAGTCTATTTATCTCCGCTTTCTTATATTTAATTACTTTAAGTTGCTAATAAACAATTTCTCATAAACCACATTAATTAATCTATCTCCACTATTATCTATTATTAAAAACATTTATGATTAACAAGTTAATGAAGGAAATTATAAAAATTAAAATTTATTTAAATATATCATAAACTTTATCATTCTTTATATACTGTAAATCTATTGCCATGTTTGATTGAGGACATCTTAAATAACTAACCTCTTCATTTTCAAGCTTTATATATGAATAGCAATATTCTCCATCATAACTTTTAAACTCTTCCTCTAAAATTAAAGTTTTAAGCTCGTCATTAGATTTTTCATATTTAGTCCGTATCAAAGTATTATTTTCAACGTTATAAACATACATATTTTCACTACTAGATGGATGTAATCTTATTATATTCCCATTCTTACTAACAGAAACAACACATACATTATCACCTTGAGTAGATCCGCACCCTATAGATTTAACATCAATACCCCTAATAATTTTCTCTTCATTTAAATCATAAATAAAAAGTCCAAAGTTTCCGTGAATAACTATTCTATCATTTGAGGCATAATTAATAGTTGCCATATCTACACCAATCCATGTCCCTAAATCTACCTTAGCTTCTGTAGGAGTAATAGTCTTAATCATTTCATTTCTCTTTGATATAACCTCTTTATGACTATTGTTATTATAACTTATATTTCCACACCCCAATATGATTGTTGGTAATAAGGCTATTAACCATATAAACTTAAACATTCTTTTTAATATCATAATCTCTCCTATTATTCTATATTAATATCTTTGAATATATCTTCTCTTAAATTTATACCATCATTTCTAATTACTTCTGAATTTTTATTATCTATATTAATAACTTGAAACAATTCAAAAATATAACATATAAAATTTAAAATGTTTCTTATTATTGTTTGTTATTTATTTTTCAAATAACTTCTCATAAACCACATTAATTAATTCTTCTTCACTTACATTATCCATACTTGATATTTCTACCATTTTATTTTGAGATATTATTGTATATCGATGTCCATGTTCATTCATATAAACATTTATACCTTTTGGTAAACTGGTTTTCTTTTCTATATATTCTACCCCTATTTTATTTACAAATTTTATCCTCTTATTAAAATTATACTCAACTACCCATTTATATTTACTTTCAAAAATTTCATAACTTAAGTAATTTTTTTCTCCTTCATCTCCATAATACAAATAAGCAGCTACTGGTGTTTTCTCTGCTCTAAAATATAATAAATCTTCCTTACTAACATCATTAAAATCTTCAATTTTTAAATTATCTACTTTATTTAACATTTTATCGCTATAATTATAGTCTTTAATAAATACATCTCTAAAAATCATATTAGTAATAGTAAAAAATATTGCTAATGTTAATACTAGATAAGCTCCTTGAATTATTATTTTTTTATTTTTAATATTCTTATTCTTAATAAAATTAATTATATAATTTGATGCAAGTACTAAAAAAACTAAAATAATAACTATTTTTAAAATACTAACATCAGATTCTATAGCAAAGGATAGCCAAGCTATAAATAAAACAATAGACATTAAACAATAAATAATTCTTCTTACTAATGATATTTTCTTTAAATTATAACTTACTTTTTTCCATTATTTATAGATATTTTCCCCTTAATATTAAATATTAAAAATGTAATTAATCCCATTATTTCATGAAGTGAAAAAATAATAACAAATATGAATGTTCCTAAACCTAATGGATTCGCTAAAAAGTGTGCACTATAACTTCCAATTGTCGCAATATATTGACCAAGTAAAAGGCATATGATTGTTATCAGATTTAAAAGTACATATTTTAATGATGCTTTCCTAACAGTATTAAACTTTTCCACTTCATCAGTATGAATATCTATTCTTTCTTCATCTAGCTCACTGCAATAAACTTGTATTTTATTTCTTTCACAAACAAATTCCCAACCAGCCTCTTTGCAATATTCCCTATATTCTAGAGCTTTATCAGTATCTTTTCCATCCATAAAGGATATGCTGTCTAATACATCTACTGAATATCTTAACTTTTTAGGAGTATCTTTTCTAAATTTTAAATAATATCCTTTTATATTTTCTAATATCCAACCCCTTAATGCCATCTTTTCTAAATAATCTTCTAAGCTTTTATGCTCATATGGTAAAAAGTTAAATACAACCCATTTTTTATTTCTAAATATCATCATAAATTCCTCCAAAAAAGATTTTCCATCTTTAATTAACATTATTAATCTCTCATATTCATCTTTAAGTATTTCTAAGCCTTTTTCAGTAATTATATAACTTCTTTTTCTTCCAACAACTTCTGTCTCCCTAATCATTCCTTCTTTTTCAAATCTACCAAGAAGGGCATATAATGTTCCCGGTCCTACATTAACTCTTCCCTTAGATAATTCTTCAACTGATACCATTATATCTACTCCACATCTTTCTTCTATTAAAGATATTAATATATAGTACATTGGTTCAGTTAAATTCTGAAATTGTTCTCTTGGCATCCTTTGCCACCTCCAAACATCGATATTCGATATTAAATTTATAAAATAATTACCATATATTACAATATAATTCTATTATCGAATATCAATATTGTCAATATATCTTATTACATAATATATATCATATGTTTATTATTAGTAATTTGATAATTATTTGCATAATATTTTTTAATTTATTATAAGCATAAAAAACAAAACATAGTATATACAAATAATTTATAAATTATTTGTATATACTACTTGTCAATAAAATATTCTATTAAGGTCTTTTAGGCATTTCTCCTCCTGGGAATTCTCCTTGACCAGGTATCCCAGCACCAGGGCCTCCAAATCCTCCAGTTACTTGACCTATGTTAGTTACTACTCCTGATACTGTAAAATTTTCTAATTCCGTACCATCTGAATAACTTCCTTCTGAATATATACCATCATTTACTGACCCTGTTGATGTTCCTCCAGTATAAACCTTGTAAGTTTCTCCAATTTTAATATTTGCTGAAGATATTACTACTGATTGAACATTCTTGCTTGAAACAAAGGTTACTACTTCATTTCCACTTGAATCTTCAACTCGGACTAGTGTATTAGCTTGTATTGCTGAGAATATATTAATTGAATTTTGACTTGATGTTTCACTTGGTGATTGAGCCATACCTGAGCTTCCAGATGCAATTAATAATCCACCTGTAATTTGGAATTCTCCATCATAATCTAATGACCCATTACCATTGTCTTCCGGACCATTTACTATAACTGTTCCATCTTTCATATATATTGATCCATTTGCATCAAGACCATCTCCACTTGCATCTACAACAATTTTTCCACCATTAATATTTATTGTTCCCTTTCCTGCTGAAGCAAAATTATTTTGTCCTGGTCTTCCATTTATTGAAGATCCATCATTTCCGCCTGAAGCATTTATTCCATCATCACTTGCAGTAACTTTTATATTTCCATCATTTATATTTATTGTTTCTGCTTCTATACCTTCATATGATTTTACTATAATAATATCTCCCTTATTTATATCTATTATTGAATCTGCATGAATTCCATCGTCACCTGATATTATATTAATAGTTCCACCATTAATTTCAACTTTATCATTTGAATGTATTGAATCATCAGCTGAATTTATATTGATATTTCCTCCATCAATTTTAACATTAACTGCTGCTTTTATGGCCTTTGTACTAGTTGTATCTATTTCTTCATCTTGCTCTACTGCTGCTCCCTGAGTTTTTCCAAAGCCTCTAAAATCGCTATGAACTTTAGATGTGTTTTCATTTCCACCGCCTGAATTTATTGTTATATCTCCACCTGTTATTGTTGCAACTGTTTCTGCTTGTATTCCATCTTCACCTGATGTTATATTAATTGTTCCTCCTTCAATTAATACATAACCTTTTTCTGTATCTTCATCATTATTAGACTTCATACCATCTCCCTGTGAATTAATAATTATATTACCACTTGAAATAGTAATTGAATCTCTTCCTCTAATACCATCTGCTACTGAATCAATTGATATAGTTCCATCTGCTATTTCTAAATCATCTTTGCTTGTTATTCCATTATTATATTTAGCATTTACTTTAAGAGATCCTGTTCCACTAATAAACAAATCACTTTTACTAAAAATTGCTGCATTCGGTTCATCTGTTGAGATATCTTCAAATATATAATTTTCACCATCCGTAACTTCATTGCTAGTTCCATCTTCTAATATTACATAAGTATTTTTAGAATTTGCTACATATATCCCGGAACTAGTTGAGTTAGTTATATTAACTCCATTTAATATAAGTTGTACATTGTCTTCATCTCCAGCATTAACTTCTATTTGTCCATCTCTTAATGTTCCTGATATACTGTATGTTCCTGATGAATTTATAGTAACCTTATTTTTTTCAACTACTACTCCTTCTCCATCTACAACAATTGTATCTCCTAATGTTATTGTTGTGTCCACTTCAACTTTGCTAGCTACTGAAGTTTTATTTGAATTTGCTTCTTTATTTGAACATCCTGTAGCTACTATAAATAAAGATGCCATTGCTAACATTGCTATAACTTTTTTACTCATAAATCTTCCTCCTAAAATTTCAATTAAATAATCATTTGATATTAATAAGATAACATCATTACCTTAAATTAATCTTAAAACATATACCTCCTTAAAACCTAAAGTAATAAAATAAAAAAAGAATCTATATAATTCACTCCTATGAACTATATAAACTCTTTAATATTTTAGTAGAAATTCATTCCTTGAATGAATTTCTACATTAATTACTTAACTTTTAACTTTTCTCTTTTAACTAAAATCCTATCTCTTACCAGCATCAAATGGCTCTCCAGAAGCTTTTGGTGCTTGAGAAGATTTAGAGAATAAAACTAATGCTATTAAAGTTACCACATATGGGAATATCTTTAATAATACTCCTGGTATTGCTGATAATGCTGGTATTGCTTGTGATACGTTAGCTATAGTTGAAGCAAATCCAAAGAAGAATGTTGCTCCTAATATTCCAAGTGGCTTCCATTGTCCAAATATAAGTGCTGCTAACGCTAGGAATCCAAGTCCTGCAACATTACCATTAAACTCTCCGGAATATGTTAGTAATATTATTGCACCACCTAAAGCTGCCATTCCTCCTGACACCATAACTCCTATATATCTCATTTTGAAAACACTTATACCAGCAGCTGCTGCCGCTTGTGGATGTTCTCCACATGATCTTAATCTTAACCCAAAGCTTGTTTTATATAATAAGAAAGTACTAGCAATTAAGATTATTATTACAAGCCATGTAGTTGCATATGTTTTAGTAAAGAATAGTGGTCCTATTACTGGAATACTAGATAATATAGGAATATCCTTTGGTATAAATCCTGCTGTAACTCTTATATTACCACTTCCTGTAATGTTTCTAGCTAAGAATACTGTTAATGCTCCAGCTATCATATTTATTGCTGTACCACTAATTACTTGATTTGCGTTTAAGTTTATACTTGCAAAAGCATGTAATAGTGAAAATAAAACTCCTACTAATGTCGCTACTAATAAACCTATCCATAAAGCTCCTGCTACTCCG
>NZ_ASRV01000125.1 GCF_000401215.1 Clostridium sartagoforme AAU1
CTTTCATTTTATAAAACTGCTATTTCATAATTTCAAAATGGAAACCATTAAGAATAAGTGCATTTCTAATTTGATATTTCCATTTATTAATATTTGCAATTGCACTTTTTTCACCACCTAAATATATATCTTCAATTGTCATCGACCACAATCTTAATTCTCGCTTTCTTTCCAAATTCGGAATCTGATTTGCTATTTTGCCTGCTGATTTTACAATCAATCGATTTTTCTTGAGAATATATGCTGAATCCCAATCATTATCATAAGCGTCAATAAATAGATTAACCAAATGCTTATATCCTTCTGCTGTGTAGTTCGAAGGATGTTGAATCATATAGCATGAAACAAGCCAAAAGTGCAAGGCATATAACTTTGGATCGTTATGCTCCCATACAAGAGGAAAACCAAATAGATCATAGCATGAAAATCCATCCGTCTCTTTGGCACCACATTCTATACATCTTCCAGCTTTCATAACTGTGTTATTATCAACCATCTATCATCAAACTCCTTAAAAAATTAATTAGTTATCAGTTTACCCTATGACGTAACGTAAATGTCAAGTTTATTCTTAATCTGGGGAGTAAATTGTAACCTGTAAGTATATTTGCTAATTATCTTTATATATTTCCATAACTTCCATCAAGTATTTTTTAAAATTTTGTCTCACACTTAGCGGTTCAATTAACTCACATTTTCTGCCAAATTTAAGGAGTATGTTATATCCCTCTTCATTGTCTGCAATGGGATATTGGGCAATATACTTATTTCCCTCAATTCCAATAATATTTTCTTCCCCAAATCGCTCTATCACTTTATCTTTTAGAGACCTATCTATTTTTATAATAACCGGCACAACTTCTTTTGTCATCCAGCCCGAGTCATCCATTGGCAAGGATACAAACTCCCGTGGAGTAAAAGTTTCCTTATCTAACCGCATCTCACTCATTCTAGCCAGCTTAAATATCCTATAGTTATTTCTTTCAACACTAAAGGCTTGTAGATACCATCTGCTTTCTTTAAAAACCACTTTGTAAGGTTCTACTTTACGTGTAGTACTCTCGCCATTTTTATCTATATAATTGAATAACAAATATCGTTTTTCATTCATAGCTGTCTCTGTAATTTTAAGCAGACTTCTGAGCGAGCGATTTCCCTCATTAAGTTCCAGATCAATTGAAAATTTCTGATGATTTATATTTTGCTTTAATAAATCATTATCCTCTGTCATACTCTGTAATTTGGCCAAGGTATTGGTGATTTCTTTATTTTCTAGCAACTGATTATAACTTTGCAAACTACTAATTAAGCTTTGAACATCTTTTGGGGTGAATAATTTTTTGTCTACTTTATAAGACTTCATCAAACTTACCCCGCCCATAGCCCCCCTGGTTACCATGATGGGCATTCCTGCAACATTTAAAGCATCAATATCTCTGAATATGGTTCTTCGACTCACTTCCAGTTTTTCAGAAAGTTCACTGGTTGACACAGTTTCTCTTTCCAAAAGAAGCATTATTATCGCAATTAGCCGTTCTACTTTCATAAAAAAATTCACCTCTTATTTTAATTATGACATACTTGTGTCATAATTACTATGATAAAGTATACCTATATTAAAAATAAAAATTACCAGGGAGGAATTTTAGATGAGTAATTACAAAATTGAACAAAAGGATGCTTTTCGCTTAGTTGGTTTTAAAACAAAAATGGAAGGTTCACAAAAAATCCATTCGGAGCAATTTTCAAGTCAAAAAACTGAATTTTTCAAAGGTATGCTTCAAAATGGAAATATGTCTTTACTTAGACCTCTTGCTGAAAGTAAATACGGTTACGCTGCTGTAGCAACCGATGGAAACAGTACGTTTTACTATGCAGGTGTTAAAACCTCACAACCAGCAATCAGCGAAGCAGAAGAGGTTTTATTCCCAGAAGGGAAATATCTGGTTCTTGAGGGGGAAGGCGGACTGTCTAGATTAGCATTTGATAAGCTTGAAAATCGAGCTTTTAAAGAGATCCTTATTAGGAATTACGATTATGAATACAGTGGAAATCCTATTGCTGAAATTTTACTAAATGGAAACCCAGCAGACTGCAAAGTAGAAGTCTGGATACCTGTTAATCAAAAATAATATAGTTGTCACAAAGGAGACAGCTTAATTTAAGCTATTTCTTTTACTTTTCACACCCTTCTTTTATATCTTCCACAATAGAAGGGTGGCGTTTTCATCTATGAAACTAAACTATTACGCAAAGCCTATACCTTAACGCAAATATCCTCAGTTCTGCGTAATAGTTAGACCCCCTAAACAAATGTTCCCTCAAACCGCAGTTTGAGGGAACATAAAACACACTTCAATATTTACTTAAAAACCTGTAAGGCCGTTTATATCAGCCTATTTCTTCTCTATCAGCACCACTGTCTCAACATGTGTCGTGTTCTGTATAGGAACATACTTTTTCGTCTTTTGAATCACCATTAGATTTTACCACATCTTTACCTTTTAATGAATGGCTCATGCCAGAATTAAATATGAATGTTAGCATATATGGATCTTTATTTCCTTCTTCATCAGTTCCACCTAATATTATTTTATTAACTGCACTTTCAAAAACTACTCTATCAAATTCTCTTATAGGTTTATTGCTATCAAAAACCTTTCTAAAACTTTCGATTCGTTTTTTCACATCAATATTATCTTCATTGACAAGTTCTGCTTCATCTCTTTTAGCTTTAAGTTTTTCTAACTCAGTTGATAGTTCAGTATATTTAAGTTCATAAGTATCTTTGTCTATCATTTCCTCTATTCTCATATCAACTAATTTTTTAATCTTATTTTCTATAGATGAAACTTCTCTTTGGAGCTTCTTTAATTCTTTTATTGAATTAGTAGCATTAATTGTATTTTCTACTGTTTCCATAAATTCTTCTACTATTTCTTTATTTTTAAGACAAAACATATTAAATGCTTCAAGAAATGCATTTTCTATAATCTTTTCATCTATTCCTTTACTATCTGGACAGTATTTTTTACCTTTTTTAGTTGATACTACACAATGCCAAATAGTCTTTTCATGAGAAGTACTGCTATGCCATCTTCTTCTTGTAGCAGTTCCTCCGCAAAAGCCACATTCTATTTTACTGCTAAATGCAAACTGTCTGCTATATTTATCTTTTCTTCCCATGTTGCTGCTTCCTGAGTTTCTCTTATTTAATATCTTCTGAGCTTCATTAAACATTTCTTCTGAAATAATTGCTTCGTGATGTGAGTTAATATAATATTTTTCTTCTTCTCCCATATTATCAAGCCTTCTATGAGATATTGGATCAACTGTAAAAGTCTTACCTAGCAGTAAATCGCCTTTGTATTTTTCATTTTTAATAATTCCTCTTACAGAACCATCATTCCAGCTTGTACTTCCTTTTTTTGTTTTATATTTCAATTTGCTCAGCTCTTTTGCTATTACAAAACACCCTGCACCTTCCACATACCTTTGAAAAATGTATCTAACGGTCTTAGCTTCTTCTTCATTTATTGTAATTACTTTATTTATTGGATCATAATCATACCCTAAACAGCCATTAAACCCAACCATTTCTCCTCTTTTCATTTTCATCTTTAATCCCATTTTTACATTAGCCGAAATAGATTCACTTTCTTGTTGAGCTAATGAACTTAAAATAACAAGCAGCATTTCACCATTCATTGTCAGTGTATTTATATTTTCCTTTTCAAATAAGATTGCAACATTATGTTCTTTAAGAAGTCTTACATATTTTAATGTGTCCAATGTGTTTCTTGCAAATCTAGATATTGATTTAGTTATAATTAAATCAATCTTTCCATCTACTGCATCATTTATCATTCTTTGAAAATCTAATCTTTTATCTATTTGAGTCCCACTTATTGCTTCATCTGCATATATATCAACAAGTGCCCATTCTGGTTTATTTTCTACCATATTTCTATAATGTTCTACTTGTGAATTATAACTGCTTAATTGCTCTTCTGAATCAGTGCTTACTCTGCAATAAGCAGCTACTCTTAATCTCTCAATAACCTTTGCATTATTTCTATTAACTCTATTTGTACTGGCTTTTATTACTTGTACATCTGCCATATCAATCTCTCCTCAAACTGTATTCCTATTACTTATTAGTTATAATTTTATACTGTTTAAGGTATTTTTTCAAGGCATTATAATCTTATATTTTTTCATAAGTTCATTTTTTATAGCCATGAACTCTTTGTCCGATATCATATTGAGCTTCAATAATTGACTAAGCATTGCAATTTGAATACTATACTTCATATTATTATCCATATAAAAATCTCCCCCAAACACTCATTAAAAATAGAAAAAGCAGCTACCTTTGTAACTGCAATGTTTTATAAAAAATAATCTTCACTTTTTACTTTCCTAAAAAATCTTCTTACTTCATCTATGGAGTCTGTAACCTTGTAATCTTTAAGAGCTTCAAGCACCCTTCTTCGATATTTGCCATCTTTATTTATTCGTGCATCTAATATAGATATAACACCTGTATCAGTTTCACATCTTACTAATCTACCTATTCCCTGCTTTAGTTTTATAAGCATTTCTGGAAATATTACTTCATCTATAAATTCTTTTAAGTTCTCGTAAGCCTTTTTCTTTTCATCAATTATAGGTGTGGGAACTATAAATGGTAGATTTACAACTATAAGTGATGAAAGAATATCTCCAGGACAATCTACCCCTTCCCAAAAAGAACCTGTAGCAAACAGTACTCCATTTCTACTGTTTTTAAATCTTTCAATTATATTCTTTTCACTTTTATTCATCTTCATTGTTGGATATTTTATTATATTCTGAATATTTTCATAGATCTTTGACATTAACGAATATGAAGTAAAAAGTATTACAGCATGTCCAAAGCTAACTTCTATGATTTTTGATATTTCCTCTGACAAAGCTGTAATATACTCTTCACTCTGCTTATTGGGATAAGGTATTTTTTCGCTTATATATAGTAGTGTATTTTCTTTAAAATTAAATGGAGAAACTACACTTATTTCTTTAATATTATTTTTACTTAAAATATTGATTCCTGTATTACTCTTAAAATAGTCAAAGCCCTTATCATCAGACAAAGTAGCAGACGTTAGTATTTTGGGAGAACCACTTTCCCATAATACTTTATTTAGCAGCCTTTCTAAATCTTTTGGTACACAGGACAAACATATTGAATCTTTATTTATCGGATTTTCAAGCCAATAAATTATTCTATCAGTTTGAAAAAACCTTATATTTTCTTCTAGCTCATCTAAAATAAATTGTATATTTCTGTTTTTAATGATATCTCGATTACAATAAGTTTTAATATCTAAAATTTTTTGCTTCATATTATATAGCAGCTTTTTCTCATATCTGCTTAATTTTATTTGAATTTGAGAATTTTCTTCAATATCAGATAAATTGCCTTTTGATATTAAACTATTGAATAAAGAACTTTCTATTTTATTCAATTCCTGCAATTTAGATTTTGCTATTTTTAAATATGCTTTATTACCTTTAAGACTACTATTCATAATGTTAATAGCCATGGTAATGTCTTCACTGGATAACTTCTTTCCAAATATTTGTGCAGCAGCATCATTTAACTTATGAGCTTCATCAACAACTACTGCAAAGTGTTCTGGAATTAAGGTTCTTTTTCCTGATGCTCTTTTTACAGCATCAGCTAGATAATAATTATGGTTGCATACTTGAAAATCATGTTCTGAAGATTTCATGTACTCCAAATGCTTTAAATAATTACATCTATCAAAATAAGAACAAGATCTATCACAAGCTTTGGGAACATTAATCTTTTGCAATATATGATTTTTCAAGCCCTTATACTCATCTAAGTCTATTCCCTTATCAGGTATTTGAAGTTCATTTAATTTTTGTAACAATTCCTTATCAATAGCTTTATTACTGCTTTTTAAGTAATTCATAAACCTTTCATATCTTTTTATACAAAAATAATGCTCTTTCCCTTTTCTTAACACAGCTTTTATTGGCTTATTTATAATTTTATTTTCTTGCAAGATTCTTGATAATGTTGGTACATAATCATTTATAATTGCATTTTGCAGCTCTATACTCGATGTTGAAATAACACTGGCAGCTGTATCAGTTCCTTCATTAGTAAATATATATTTAGTTTTCCTTTGTCTTTCGTAAAGTGAGTGAACTACACAAGCTACTATATAAGCATAAGTTTTTCCTGTACCTACAGCAGCCTCACATATTGCAATTTTATTTTCTATTATTCCTCTATACATTGCTTTTGAAAGTTCAACTTGATTTTCTCTAATCTTAAAGCCATTTTCAGCCATAAGCTTAATAAAAATAAATTCAATCATATCCTCTGGATCATCTTTTAGTTTTACTTCATAATTAGAAGAATTCAAAAGTCTTTCTATTAGAATATCTTTAAGCTCTTCCGAATAGATTTTCTTACTTCTAAGTATAATTTCACTTTTATTCTTCTTTATATTTATAACATAATAAGTATTTATACATTTGTTTTCTTTAACCGCAAATATATAATTTTCAAAAGTAAATAGATATTTATATTCACCTTTGAACTTATTATCTTCAATATATTTCTTTAATTTCTCTTCATCTGCCAAGTCTATATCATGCACATGCATCTCTCCTTATCCAATCGGTGTATAGCTTGACAGCAGAAGGATACGGTGGCATAAATCCTAAATCCACCGCATAGTTTCCACTGTCAAGCTTATTACTAAACAGTTATTTTTCTGTATCATATTTGTTCTCAACCTCCCTGATACAACCTAAGGGGATATATCAAGTTGTTTTGGAAGAACATCATATAAGCTGACATGGCTATAAGTTCTCAAGCCAAATGAGCGTTATCCTGTCATTCATTGCAGGCTGCCCAATACCGATAAGCGTTCAAGGCAGAAGTATCATTATTTATCCCTTTGCCTTTCATCGCAAGTAATCCCTCCACGGATTATTTAAAGCCAGATTGATTCGCTCTCAATAAATGGTCATGGCGCTCTGCTTAAGTTGCTTGCTGTGTCCCCAGCGGCAAAGGTTGCTTTCTTGATATACCGTATATTAAGTTTTCAAGGAGCGTAAAAGCATCTATAAAAAATGCCTTCACTATATAGCCTTGAGAAATGCCTTTAGGGGACAAAATATATAAAATTTATTTATTTTTTTCTAAACTTGCTTTTAATTTTTTAATTGCTCTTTGATGCTTCTTTTTAGCAGCTTCATCTTTTATTTGTAGCTTTATCGCTATTTCATTTATAGAAAGACCAAACCTATATCTAAGTTCAATTACTTTTAGATCTTCTTCTTTAAAATTCTTTAATGCTCTCAGTAAGCTTGTCTCCGAAATTAAATCTATAAAATTCATAAGTTTTTCTGCTTCTTTTTCTACCTCAGAATCTTGTTCGTTTTCAGCTGACTCCAAGGGTACATCGCAGCTTTGAAGATATTCTAGTGAAATATTGTGTCTGTAATATTTCCTCTCATTGTTTTCCTCTTTTTTAATTTCTTCTTCAATAACCACCTTGAATTCTTCATAAGCTATTTCTTTTTCTTCCTTTGACATTTTTAATAACTCCTTTCAGAACGCAAAAAAGGAGCCGCACAAAAATGTGCGACTCCCTCTTGAGCGTTATTTATATTGATTTTTATTTTTTGGCATAAAAAAAGCCCTGAGGCGTAACTAAACGCTTCAAGGCTTTTAAAATATGCAATAATATTCCTATTGTATATATGTTATCAGTATCAAAGTATAATGTCAGTACCAACATAGTATCAGTTAAGTATCAATCTTGTATCAGCTCTAAACTCTTAAGCTCTTTAATAAAATTAGGAAATAAATATCCCCATAAAATTGTTCCTAATAAATTTATAGCATTCCGCTTTTCTCTATAATATGTAGCACGAGAGCAACATAAATACTCAAGTATTTCATTTTCACAATAAGGATAAGCTGAAATGTAAATTTTATATATTATTGAATAATACCTCTCTCCATTCTCTGGATATGATTTTAACATCATCAATGCTTTTTCAATTAAATTAATAATACTTTTACTATCTGCAATAGATTGAAGTCTACTTTCAAGCTTTGCTTCAGATATAAATTCTTCTGTATCTGTTAAGTTTTCAATAAGCTCGTCTAGTTTTTTTCCTGAAAAAGAAATAGAGTCAGCTTCTATCTCTTCAAAGGAGTTATTAATTCTCCATAATACTTTGTTATAAAGTTTTAAAAGTAGTTTTGTGTTGTGATAAATATTAGGGCTTACTTTTAAATTCCCTCTTGTTCTTATTAATCCCAAATTAAAATTATTGCTTTGAATTTCACCATAGCTATCCATTTCCACATCCCCTTTACACTTTAGCATTGACAGTAACTTAGTTCTAATCTACAATATATTTAAGAACTTTCGTTCTAATTTTAAGTATATATTGGCAAATTTATCTTGTCAATAACTTTTCAGAACAAATGTTCTTGTATTATAATAAAATTGGAGGTCATAGAAATGAATTTCGGTGACAAATTAAAGCAGCTTCGTAAAGATGCAGGATTATCTCAAGAAGATTTGGCAAGGCAATTAAATATAACTCAAAAATCAATATGTAATTACGAAAATAATACTAGATTTCCTAAAGGTCAAAAGATTATTACTGGACTTGCTGAGATATTTAATGTATCTGTAGATTATTTAATTTCTGATAATGATGATGTCTCGAGGAATGAAGATTTTATTTCAAATGCAAAAACTGAGTTTGGTTATAAAGGAAAAAAAGAAGCTGAAATAATTTTAGATAGAACTTCTGCCATTTTTGCTGGTGGAGAGTTATCTGAAGATGATAAAGATGCCTTTTTTAAATCTATTACAGAAATATACTTTGATGCTAAACATAAGGCAAGGAAAAAATATGGCAGGAAGACTACCGAGGATAAAGACAGCCATAAAACACCTTAAAGGAGCAATTGCTTATGACTAAATTTATCTTAAAAGAAGTAAACAGACTTGTTAAAAAATATAAGACACGTGATCCTTTTGAAATTGCTGAAATGATGAAAATAAATGTCTGCTATCATGAACTTGGCAATCTTAAAGGGTACTACTTTTATCAATCTAAGTTTCGATACATAGTCATAAATAAAAATATGAAAGAAGAACTTTTCCCAATAATCTGCGCTCATGAATTGGGTCACGATAGATTTCATCAAAGCTTTGCAAAGAATGATCCTATAAGAGAATTTTCATTATTTGATATGAAATCAAAACCTGAAAGAGAAGCTAACATTTTTGCTGCTGAACTATTAATTCCTGATAAAACAATTATGGCTTTATTTAAAGAAGACTGTACCTATGCCAATGTTGCTGCTGAATTAAAAATGCCAATTGAGCTTGTGGATTTTAAAGGACAGATACTTAAATCTAAAGGATTTGACATAGGCCAATTTTGTATTTCTGGTGGAGATTTTTTAAAAAGATAAATAAATCTCCGCCAAATTTCACCATTATGCTTCATCATAGTAAAGTTGTACCCCTTTTATCCGTTTCACCTTATTTATATATTAAATCTGTTTATTATCCTCAAACATATTAATTACTTTTGGTATTTCATATCCCCATATAATTGTGCTTAATAAATTTATAGCCTCTTTCTTCACTCTAAAATAAGTAGATCTGGAAATAGCTAAATGTTCAAGTATGTAATTTTCTTTATACTTCTCTTTTTCTAAATATGAATATCTTAATATGCTATAATACAACTCTCCAACTTCTGGATACCTCTTTAAAATATCAAATGACTTATCTAAAATTCTTATGATGCAATTACTATAAGTTAAATCCTGAAGATTTTCTTCTATTTTAGATTGTGTTATTTGCTCATCAAATATATCAATATATTCATTTATTGACTTAACTCCATATTCACTAACTTCTTCCTGTATACATAAAACTTCATTATCAATTCTCCAAATCACTTTAGGATATAACTTTAAAAGTAATTTTGTATTATGATATAACTTATTATTTTTATCATCAGATCTTGAAAATCTCTTAAGTTCTCCCATCTTTGCTCCCCTTGAAACTATACTATTATTCAAATCAGCAAGTGATCCATTTATAAATTATTCATCACTTGCTGAAAATTATATATAGATTATATTAACAACTACCAATGGCTACTATTATTAAAATTATTATTAAAATAACAGATAGTGCTGGCCACAACATATATAAAATCATAGGTAAAATCAAAAATGCATATATTGCAATAAGTGCAACTTCCAAGTAAGTATATTCTTCAGCAGGATCTATTATATTCCTTTCTCCAGCACTTGCATCAATTCCAAACATTTCTTTAACAAACCTTATAGCCTTACCAATTGTCATTGAACCTATTACATGAATACTTATTAGAGCTAAGACATAAGTAAAAATAACAAATACCACCATCAACACAATATAAAATAATGCTATAAGTTCTTTGCTTTTTATTAGTGCCACTATTACTCCACTTAAACTACAATATTCAGGCTTGTACAACTTAATGATTACTATGATTATTAAGCCAATTATAAAATTAATAACCATCATATTTCTTAACGATTTTTTTTCAACTTCCATATTTACCGCCACCTTTTAATAATTTTCTCGACTTAGATTACAAATCCTTATAAATTTATCACCTTCTTCATAAGTTAACTAAATAATTGTTTAATATTTTTCAGCTTCACAAAATCAAACTCAAGCATTTTAGTATAACTTTTATATTTTAAACGTAGTATCGCATGTTATGTTGATATTTTTTATATTTCTACAACATAACAAATGTTTTTCATATCATTATAATAACACCGCTTTTTTATTTTTTCAACTGTTATGTTGCAAAAATATCATATTATTTTATTCAACTTGCTTTTTTCATAAAGTTATACAAAAGCAAATGAGTATATCACAGTAAAAAAAGAGATGCCTAATTGCTATCTTATACTAGAAGCAATTATGCATCTCTTTTTTCTATATTCCTATTTTAGAATCTAATTCCACAAGAACTTCATTTTCTTTTATAGCCTCATGCAACTCTACATATATCATATTTTTTTCTCTTTTTTCTTTATCAAACAAAAAAATTTCATCAAATATTTCAATAACAGCAGATTTTCTACGTAGACCACTTCCTGGTCCAGAATCACCTAATGCTTCCTTCCATTTTTCTTCCATATCATCATTAACTCTTTTTTCTATAAATTCATCTATTCTTATAGCCAATGAATTTTGAGCCGATTGAATAATATCCATAAAAGCCTTTTTATCACTTTCTTTACAATTATTATAGTTTAGTGGTTTCATTAAATAGTCCAATGCAATATTCTTAGTTATGATTTTTAATTCATTTTCAGGATATATTCCTCCCCATCCTCTATAACTTGAAAGATTATATACCATTCTAGAAGTAAATGCTCTTACTGTATTCCAATGAGCATTCCAGATTTTATTCCTTATATCAATTTTATATTTCAGTATTTCAGCATCACAATAACGCGATAGCACTGAGCTTGAATACATAGGAGAATAATTAATCTTTCCATTTTTTGACTTTTCTGATTCCGTACTATTTATCCATTCTATTAATTCTCCAAAACTCTTTATAGTATACTTTAATTGAGTTTTTAATCCTTTAATTGAATCATCTTTAAGATTTAATTTTTCTATTATCAATCTTGTTTCTTCAGTTAATATTCCATCTTCATCTTCTATAACTTCATCTAAATAATCAAAATAATATCTTTTATCTCTTTGCATTACATTTTCTTTATATGCATAAACATCAATACTGTTTTCATAAGCTTTCTCTTCAAAGTATTTAAACAAATTATTAATCAATAAATCTATCCTTTGTTGTTTTGCCTCATCAGATGCCTCAGATTTTTTATCCATCTTCTCCAATCTATTAAAACACATTTTAACTTTGTTAATACAACCATTCCTCAACAATTCTTCCAATATCAATTTGTCATTATTAGTCATGGCTCTTGTTGAATCTGCTATCCATAGAATTCTATCAACTTTCTGCATATATCTTATTGTCTTTGAGGTAAATATTAATTTATCTACATCATGTCCAAACCCTTCCGAATCTATAATGACAGCATTTTCAATTTCATTTTCAGTTACCCATAATGGTTTAAAATTACCTTCCACTCGACTCGAAGCAACTAAAGGATATAAATTAGGCATATCTTCATCAGCACAAGAGATATTTCTATATATTTTCCAGAATATTTCTCTATGTTTTTCGCTTGGAGTTTTATTTTCACCATCACCTAATATTTCAAAATAAAAATATTTAGGCCATTCTTTTTCATTAAAATGTATATTATCTATATTTTCATACTTATCTCTATCGCTAACAATTTCTTTATTGAAAATGATACCTTTCCCTTCTGTCTCATTAATAGAGGAAATCATTTTCTTAATCACTTTATTCATTTCTTCTATAATAATCTGCATTAAAATTTTTATGCACTCTTCTGATATCTTATCACGCTCTTCCTCTATATATTCAGAAAAACTATTTTTAATCTCCTTACTCGCTTCTCTATAACTTAAATCAATCATTTTTTCTTTTGTAAATGTATTCCAAAGCTCAATAGCATTATCATTTAAAATAGTATGAACTTTAAGCATATTTTCGTCATCTTTATCTATATTTCTTAATAAAAAATTTAACCTGAGCTTCATATCATCTGAAATCATTATATTAGTAGAAATTGTGCTACTCAATTCTTCGTTTTCATCACTACTCAATATGATTTTTATGCATTTTATAACATTATCTTTAATATATTCCGAAAGTTCATCTTTATCTAAAAAGCTTACAACCATTTTTAATCTATCAGTATTTCCTTTTATAACAGCTTCAAAATCACTTACTGTTGTATTTGAAGTTGTTGATGCTGGGGTGTTATACCTTACCGATCCTAATAATTGTTGAATTGTTTTTGTTTTACCCGCACCAGAATCACCTAATAATTGTATTGACTTACCTCTATATATCCCATTACCATCAATAATACTTATTCTGTTATCAATATATTTTATTCTTTCTTCTTCATTTTTCAATTTCAAAAATTCAGCACCAGAAAATACCATTTTAAGAACCATTTCATTCTTAAAATTTCTTTTTGCTTCTAAATACCCAGTATAATCACAATAATATTTTTCATTATTTATTAAATCTTTTAATTCATCTATAATTATTTGAGCTTTTTCGTTATCTATTCCAACTTCTTTTCCTAAACTTTTTGTAGTTTTCCTACCTGTAACTGGATTATAAAAATTAACACTTATTATTCCTTTTTTTTCATTTATACTTTGATATATTTTTATTTCTTTTTCCCCCATCATCTCAACCTCCATTACTTAAAATATAAACTTTATATCACATTTTCATTTTGACTTTAGTCAATTTTACTACTACTATTATATAAAGTCAATAATTCTAGTTGTTATGCTGATTATTCGAGTGTTTTTTCTTCATAACTTTCATTAATCATTATTTGCTATTAAAAAAAGCATCACTGCTAAGAAAATCAGCATTGATGCTTTACTAAAAATATTTGTTTTTTTATTTGTAAAACGGACTCAAATTCATAAACAACTGCTTCAGCTCTTCTTCCTTAATATTATTCTCAAACAAATACTCCAAAAGTTCCTCTTGCCTAGCTTGACCCAAGCTTAATCTATAAAGAGATAATATTTTTATAAGTCTTTCATACTTTGCACCATCTTTACTTAATGGGTATACTGGTACAATTCTCTCTATTTTTACTTCCTGATTATCAGGCAAACACCAAAACGGCACTAACTCACACATATCATTATTTTTTTCAAGTTTATTTGCTGCCTCAAGCATTTCTGTCCAAATATCTGCGTCAAAGTTAATATCACCATATTTATTAGCTATATTTTGTCTTATTGCAAGACATTTATATCTATTAATTCTTCCTTCTCTCTGCTCTAAATCAATAGGATTTGATGGTAAATTCCAGTGCACTATTTTTCTACAATAATAGTGAAAATCTAAACCTTCCTGCCCTATTGAAGTTGTTGCCAAAACAAATGGTCTAAATGGAGAATTAAAACTAAGTCTTATATTATCCTTACGTTGAACACTTTTCCCCTCATTTTTAGTGTCGTAAAATCCAACTGCATAATTTGGCCTCATTTTTATATATATAAGTTGCAAAAATAAAATTACAATACAGTAAATTCCATAAATATAAATCACCCAGATGTAAGAAACTATATATTAAAATATGTAGAAAGTGGTGATTTATATGTTTAATGAAGATGATACAAATAGTGAAATCCAAGCTGTAAAAAAAGCTATGAGAAAAAATAAAAATTTAAGAATGCATAAAAGATATATGGTGATACTTCGCCATCTAAAAGGATATAAAAACAACGAAATAGCTGAAATGGAATTTTTGTGTGGACATACTGTTGGTAAATATATTAGTAATTATGAAAAATACGGTCTTGATGGGTTAACTTTAGGTCATAGTACTGGTGCTCCAAGATTATTAAACAGCGAACAAGAGAAAGCTATTGTTGAGACTATTACAAATAACACTCCTGATCAAGTTGGATTTGCAGATAGAAAAAACTGGACCATCGAATTAATTAGACAATGGGTTATAAGGACTTTTGATGTTATACTGAGCCACAGGGGTATGGCTGAAGTATTGTATAGATTAAATTTAAGTTACACACGACCTACGTATGTATTAAAAAATGCAGACCTAATAAAACAAGAAAAATTTAAGGAAGATTTTAATGTTCTAAAAAAAATGCCTTGAATGCTTAGTTGACCATATTTTATTTGAGGATGAATCTATGATTCGTGATTATCAAGCAATACAGAAGAATTGGTTCATAAAAGGACAGCAAAGAAAAATACCTACATATGGAAAACATGCTGGAGTAAAGTTAATGGGAATATTAAATTATGAATCAGGTCATATTTACTGTGAAGAACATGATAAATATGATGCTAAAGTATTCTTAGAGTTTCTAAAGAATACTTTAGCACAATATGAAACAGGTAATATAGTAATGATTCTTGATAATGCAAAAATACACCATGCTAAATTAATACAGCCATTTCTAGAGGAAAATAAAAATAGACTAACACTTATGTTTTTGCCACCATATAGTCCAAATCTTAATTTAATAGAGGGGTTATGGGGGTGGCTTAAATCCAATGTAGTTAATAATGTATTCTGTAAACAAAACTATCTACTGTTTTTTTACTTCATCGTAATTATTTTTTATTATTTTTTATTCAAAAACAAACCAAACTCTTTTAATTAAACTATTTTCAACTTCATATATTGCAACAGCTTTTTTTATCTTGTTTTCTTCTAATCCGGTAACATATTCATGATCAATTACTTTATTTCCTATAACAATTCGATTTTGTATATCTGCATGTACATTTAATACTTCAAATCTCTCTCTATAACTGTCTTTTAATTGTTCTTTACCTCTTATCATAACTGAATTATCTATCAAGTTATAAACTTCAACTTCATCATAATAAGTAGATATAAAACCTTCTAAATCATGATTATTATAAAACTCTAATTGTTTTTGAACTATTTTTTCTGAATTCATTCTATTGTCCTCGCTTTCCTATATTTTAATATCCCAGCTATTCTCTTAAATAAAGATAGTAAATTCTTCTCATTTTTTTACAACTACATCTTTTCCATCTACAATTAAAACAAATATATATCGTTCCTGCTGTGATAATTGCTCCCACTATTTTATTATTATATTTTTTTAATACTTATCTTTACAGTAATTTCTTATATCTAATTTGATCTACATTCTCAATAAAAACTCTATCGACCATTTCAAACCCAACACTTTCATAAAAATTTCTTAGCTTTGGTCTTAAAGTTGCACAATTAAGTCTTAATGTACTTACCCCATTTTTTTTACATAATAGTTCAGCAGATTCAATTAATTTCTTCCCATATCCCATTTTATTGTTCTCTCTACATAAAGCTAACTTATGTAAAATACCCGAATCATTTTTCTTAAGCTTTGACCAAAAAATAGGATCATACCATTGTAAAATATAAACTCCTACCAGCTTACCATCTTCATAACATAATTTCATTTCACTTATCTTATATTTTTTTAGCAATTCTTCAACTGTTAAATCCTGTACTTTCCACATAGATTCTCCTATAGACTCTAACCATCTTGCTGATTCTATTAAAACTTTAGAAAATAATTCAATATTATCTTCTGTTACATTAACAATATCCACCTTAATCATCTCCCATTAGTATATCTAAAATTCCATAAACTTTCTCTTTAATTAATCACTCAATTTTCGCAGCCCAAAATCAATAGCTTTGCCTTGATATAACAAGGCAAAGCTTCAATAAAACTATTAATTATTGAAGCGATAAATTCCTTTAAAAGCATAATTTTTTCATTTAAAATATTTTTAATGTATTAATAATAATCTGCATCTCTTCGCAAAAAATAATTGTAATTATTAATCAATATATTTTAATTATTCTTCAATTTCCTCAGTAATCTTAACTATCTCATCAATTATGCTGCCAATATACTCAATCGTATCAAGAAGCGGCTTATCAGTAGTTATATCTACTCCTGACATTTTAGCAAGTTCTACTGGTGTTTTAGTTGCACCTGCTGTAAGTACTGCTCTCCACTCTTCTATAGCTTTATTACCTTCTTCTAATATTCTCTTGCTTACTTCCGTAGCTATAGTAAGTCCTGCACTATAGGTATAAGAATAAAGTCCCATATAATAATGAGGCTGTCTCATCCAAGTTAATTCTGCTCCGTCAATTATCTCTACATCTTCTCCCCAGAATTTTTCAAGTATTTCTTTCTTTATTTTGCTAAGGGTTGAAGCCTGAACACTTCCACCTTTAGCAATTATCTTGTAAACTTCTCTTTGATAAGCTGCTTCTAAAAGATGCGTTACAAAATTATGATAATAAGTATGCCCAATCATTGAAGATAAAACCCATCTTCTAAATCTTTTGTCCTCATTCTCTTTAAAAGATAATTTGCCATAAGAAGTTCATTCATAGTAGATGGTGCTTCTACAAAATATCCTGAAACATCTGTATCAAATACATTTTGATTTTCGTTACATAATTTAAAATGTCCTGCATGCCCAAGCTCATGTGCTAAAGTGAATACCTCTGCCATCTTTTCACTCCATGATAACAATATAAAGGAATGACTTCCATAAGGACTTGCGCAAAAGCCTCCTGTGGATTTACCCTTATTTTGTGCAAAGTCAATCCATCTTTCATCATACGCTGCTTTTACCATTTCTAAGTAATCATCACCTAATATGGCCAAAGCATCCTCAATATACTTTTTAGGCTCTTCTATATTAACATTAGGATCATATTCTGGGTCAACTGCTATCTTTAAGTCTGCAAAAGTCATTTTATCAAGTTTATGTATTTTCTTTAAAAGTTTTGCGTACTTTCGCATATGAGGTGATAGCTTATCTATTATAAGATCTATCTATCTGTCTGTTATATAAATCTCTGTCAACCTTTTGAGGAAACAATAAACTATCTATAACTGAATCGAAGCCTCTTAAAGTAGCCATAGTTTTTTCTTTCTGCACTTGAAGCTGATAAGCAACTGCTGTAGTGTATTGATATTCTCTTAATTTATCACTAAATGCTTTAAATGCAGCTCTTCTAATTTTTGCATCATTTTCATATTCATATTCATTTTCAAAAAGTGCATAACCAAGAGGATATTCATTATCCCCTACAAAAAAACTCTTAAAATTCATATCTGCATGTTTAGCCTACTCATAAACTTTATAAGGTCCTTCCAAAGTTCCAGATAAAGCAGCTAACACTCGTTCTACTTCTGGATGAAGTGCATATTCCTTTTCTCTTTTTTTATCCTTTAAATAATTACTGTTTTCTTTAGATGCACTTATTGCAGCATCTAAAGCCTCATCATTTACTTGAATAATTTCACTTTCTATAAAACTTAATCTGCTTTCAATGTCAGCTATTATATTTATCATTTTAGAATATTTATCCTGCTTTTTATTATTTGTATAATCCACTGAAACCGAAAGCTCTACATAAGAACTTGTAAGATCCTTAAGTTGATATAATTTTCTTAGTTCATCTAAGCATTCGTTAATCTTATTTGCTGTAGTCAATTTACCTTTATAATCTTTTTCTATTTTTAAAGCAAGTTCTTTCAGTTCATTTACAGCACACTCAAATTTTTCCTCTGTAGCATAAATAGCAGTTAAATCCCAAGTAATGGCCTGCTCTACCTCTTTTCTTTCCTTTAGAATTTTTTTTATTAATAAAGCCCCCTTTTGTGTATGTTTCTTATTCCCTGCATTTTGTATCTTTTGAGTTATTCAGTCTACATTATTTATGTATTGGTATTACAAGCATATGAAAATTTATGTTATCAGAGATATTTATACTTATTTTATAATTTGGCTTAGAACATTTCAAACAATCCAAAATTTACTAACATTTATTATATTATCATGTTTTATGTTTGACAATATGCCATATATATTTAAAGTGTTATTTATGCAAATTTTTTCGTTTATTTGTAAATTAAAGTGCATGAAAATAAAGAAGGAACTCTAAAATTACTTACGAAAAGAAATTAAAAATTTGAATAGATATAAATTTAAGGTTGGAGTTTTTAACAATTCCAACCTTTCCAAATAACATATAATTATCTTACTTTTTTCATTTATATTTCATATTAGTTTTAATTATTTTTTTCATTTAATTAATATTATTAACTTGTATAGAATTATAAAATATTAATGTTCCTAATTACCTTGAATTATGAAAACTCCCAAAATTAATAAAAAAACTCCTATAGCTCTTAGTGGACTTAATAAATGAATTTGATTTCCTAATAATCCAAAATGATCAAATAGTACTGAAAGGATTATCTGACCGCATATTACAAGACTAAACATATTAGCAAATCCAATTTTAGGAGATGAAAATATGGTTGAAAATATATAAAAGGCTCCAAATAATCCTCCAGTTAACATCCACCAACTAGTATTTTTAATGTTTGCTATAGTTGGTAAAGTACTAGATCCATTTAATAAAGTAATAAAAAATACCAAAGCAAGCCCTAAAGTTCCAACAGCAAAGCTGGCAAGAGATGAAAGTATAGGATTTCCTATTTTAGAACGAAAAGCTCCATTTATACCAACTTGCAGAGTCAAAGCAAAGCCTGATATTAATGAGAGTAAATAATACAGGAATGTCATAGTATAACCTCCATTAAATTTAAGATTATAAAGCTTTCTATGAAATTAAATTAAACATAGAAAGCTTTATTAAAAAACCAATTACAATTAATTTGAGTTTTAGTCTAAATAATTTTCAAATATATCATCTAACCAATCAAACATGACTTGATGAAATAGTGCATGATTACCTTCCTGACAATGCTCTTCTGCGCCTTCATCTATAGTAAAGATACGAACTGTCTTTGGTGCTTTTATTGAATCTAAAAGGGCATTTAATTGATCATTAGAAACAAAGTGATCTGTTTCTCCCATAGTAAGCAAGATAGGGCATTTAATCTTTTCAGCAACTCCTTTTAAAGAAGCTTTCTTCATTTCATCAAAAACTTCATATCTGTGTTTTAAGCCAAATACCCATTTACCATTGTTTAGCATCCAACGAAGATTTGAATTATTTTCTTCAGCTTTTGCAAGCATTGCTTCTTTTTGTTCTGCTGGTAAGCTTAATACTTTTTCAAGTTGAGGATTTTGATTTATAGTAGAGTCATAAGTGTCATAGAATACGTTGAAAGCAATACATGCTTTTATACGTTCATCAAAAGCTGCTGCTCTTGGTGCAAAGTAACCACCTAAGCTCATGCCAAGCAAGGATATTTTATTAATATCGATATCATTTCTTGTTTCAAGGTAATCTATTGCAGCACCTACTGGAACTTCGGCATCATGACGCATATAAAGGTTATTCTTTCTTAAAGCTTCTCCTTGTCCTGGACATTCGAAGATCAAACAGTTATAACCACGTTTTATTGCTGGAGCAGCCCCACAGAAATAAAGTTCTTGAAGAGTGGAGTCATATCCACCGATAAATAATAAAGTTGGTATTGTTGAGGCGTTAGCTTTATCATAGTTTGATGCTCCATAGAAATAGCCTTTTAAATATGTACCTTCATATGGTATTTCAACTATTTCAAAATGTGAATCTATAAGCTTCATTGCTTTTTCGAAAGTTTCAACACTTTTTCCAAAGTTTTTACTGCGTCTTGGATCAGTTCCTTGTAAAAAGAATTCTGCGGTCCTATAATAATTATGTGCTCTAAGGAAAGCCTCTCTAGCACTTATTTTATGTCTCTTGTTTAAGCAGTCAATACCTGTTTGTTCAACTCTTTCAGCTGTATTTTTCCATTCTTCATACCAGCTGTCAAAGTCTCCTTCTTTAATTTTAGAAGCTGTTGCTAAGGCTTCGCCTATTTCTGCTCCTTGATATCCTGCATAAGTTGCAGCTCTTAATAATTCAAATGAAAATGCTTGGTCTTGAAAATGTAGTTTCATAGTTAAATCCTCCTCTATATAATAATTTTTAGTTTTGTTGTTATTAAATATATTTTTTAATTGAACATTCAGTGAATTAAAAGTGTAAAATTCCACAAAGGAATTTTATTTTTTCCAAGTCATTTGAGTATAATTTATGATTTGTTCTAAATACACCTCTTTACTTACTGAATACAAATTTTTTTCTCCAAAAAGCGTATTTTGTAATATATATGTGTAAATAGCACTCCAAAACTGATTTGCCATCATGAAAAAGTCAAAGGCTTTTATTTCATTTTTTTCTGCTTTCTCTTTTAAAATTAGCTCTGTTTTATAAATTACTTTCTTTATATGGTTATTAAAAGTAATAATGTATTCGTCTGATAATATATTTTGTTCCCTTAATAATATAATTAGTATATTTTTATCATTGCCAATATACTTAAATATTATATTACCTAATTTTAGAAGAATTTCTTCAAGTGGTGTGTCGCAAGTAACTTCAGATGTATCTTCTTCAAATTTAATCCATTTGTCATCAATAAATTCTTTAATAATTATATCTAAAATTTGTTTTTTCCATCTGGAAAATAGTGATAAATGAGTCCATCTGCCATACCAATATTCTTTGTTATTTGTCTAGTTGTAGTTGCATGGTAACCATTAGATGCAAAAAGTTCTTTCGCTGATTCCAAAAGCTGATTACGTCTTTCTATTGCTTGAAGATCTCTATTTGTAAGTTTAATATCATTGCTTTTCATTTTATTCACCGCCTGTTCAATGAAATTATAAATCAAATTTTAATATTATGCAATAGGGTTTAAGATAATATTTTAGCTTTATCAAATAATTCCATATATTCTATTACAAAAATCGATGATATTATTGTTAGATATGGAATCATCGATAAAAATACAGGAGATATTCCACAGATAGCAGTATCTAAAAATTATATATGCAAAGGAATCTGAAGAAGCATATTGGCAAGCTTATTAAATAGTACAAAATCATGTAGTATTAGTGTTTTAAACGTAGATAGTCATTTTGATTCTATTAAAGATTTTTTTGTAAATTTAGGATTTAAACAACATATCAAGCAATATGAGATGTTGTTTAAAATATATGTCATATGAAAATTCTTGTATTTCAGAGGATTTATCGCCAATCCACACTAGATATTTATTTCTCTTCTCGTAATTGTTTCAATTTTTCCATATCTAAAATAATATATCCTTTTTCCTTATCTTTTGATAATATTCCATTCTCACAAAATTGCTTGATAACATACAGTATATGGCGGTAGCTAACATTCATATATTCCGAAACATCTGTATGATTGATATTATATATGCCTTTTTGCTGATATTGAAGAATAAAAGTAGCAAGTCTGGTTTCCAAAGAATAATTTAAGTTTTCACTCATTCGATAACTTCTAGTTAATAATTTATTAGAAATGTACGATGCAAAATAAAAAGAAACTTTTGCATTTTCTCTGCATAGCTTTTGTAATTTATCTATATCAAATTCAAAACATTCTACATCTTGAAGAACTTTATTTTCTTTTATATCCGATTCATTGCAAAACAAAGAAAGTTCCCCTAACCAGTCACTTCCTCCAACAAAATCTATAATTGAACGCCTTCCATTTTTATGATCTATATAAATTTTAACGGTACCTGATAAAATAAAATAGCAATTCGTTATTTTACTGTTTATTTTATAAATATTATAATTTTTTTTAAAAGTTCTTTTCTTTCCAATTTCAAGCATTACCGATTGTATTTCATTATTAAAAAACATTATATATTTCTCCTATCTATGATATTTCTCATATAAAATTTTCTTATTTCATTTTATCATATTAATAAAGGCACAATCAAAAAAATAATTAAATATGCGAGGTGAATAAAATGAATGCCCAATATATAAAAAAATCTTTATACTCAACATTATTATTTTTAATGCTTGGTTTAGGAATTTCCTTGCAAATCAAAGCTGGAATTGGTCAAAGTATGCTAAATGCCTTCTCTTTGTTACTGGCTGACCTTTTAAATTTAGAAATTGGAACTCTGCTAAACTTTTTAAACCTATTATTTTTTATAATCTATCTTATTATTAGGAAAACCC
>NZ_ASRV01000126.1 GCF_000401215.1 Clostridium sartagoforme AAU1
GCTCTGGAAATCATCCAGTTTCCTCTTGAAAGTCTATGCCTTGTTTTAGGAAAAAAGTTTGAACGTAGCCTAACGGTAATAAGAATGAGGTTTGAGATTTTCTTTATGATTGCCACATTAATACTAACTTTAATTACTAACCATACTCTTTATATAAGAGAAGGAACTATCATTAGTTTTTTACTACTCTCCTGATTAATGGGATTATCATATTATTATCACAAAAAACGTATATAGTAAGGAGACAATAATTATGTATGATATTATTTTAATGGACATAGACAATACTATTTTAGATTTTAATGTTGCTGAAAGAGACAGCTTCAAAGAAGTCATTGAAGAAATAGGGCTAAGCTACACAGATGATTTATTACGACAATACCAAAAATTAACAAATCTTTATGGCATCGCCTTGAGCAAGGTAAAATTTCCAAAGAAATTGTTCTTAATACTCGCTTTAATGAGTTTTTTAAGCTTTATGGTATCCAAGTTGATGGTAAAGAAATAGAAGAAAAGTACAGATTTTATCTTGATAATTCTTCTGCTCTTATTCCTAATGCAGAATATACATTAATGAAACTAAAGACAATGGGTAAAAAAATATATTCAGCATCTAATGGAGTATATTCAACTCAAATAAAACGTTTATCAAATGCTGGCATAATAAACTTGTTTAATGGACATTTTATCTCTGAAATAATAAAACATGAAAAACCTTCACCTTATTTCTTTGACTTTTGTATAAAAAATTTATCTGAAGTTCCTAAAAGTTCAATACTAATGGTCGGGGATAGCCCTACTTCTGATATGCAAGGAGCAATTAACAGCGGAATTGATTCTTGTTTTTATCAATATGATAAAACTACTACTTGTACATATTCCAAGCATACCATATCTAATATTTCAGAACTTCTGGGTATAGCATAGTTTATTATATATGCTTATTTTTTAATCTTCATTCCATTCCTCAATACAAAAACAAAATGCGTTGATTCAAGAACCTCAATTCTATCAATCAACGCATTAAATATTTTATCATCAAATTCTGTAAGCAAGCCTTCCTGCTCTTTTATAACTTTTATTATTTCATCTACTAAATTGTAAAACTTGATTAATAATTCTTATTTATTTTCTTGTGCTTTTAAAAATTCTTTAATTTCATTATAGTATTCTTTATCCGCAAGCTCTCTTGGAGCAAAAAGTCCAACAAAGAAAGTTCCTATCTTAGAATCTACTAAAGAAGCCTTAAGCATAAAATGATCAGTTGTTGGTATTACAGTGACATTTAAAAGTTTTGATGAAACTTCTTTTTCATAAACTTCTTTTGTATTTTTACTGTCTACATTTACATCTTTACCACCTAAAAATAACTTTACAGGACTATAAAAATGTTTAATATCTTCTGTTGCATCTGATTTATAATTCTTCTTAATAAAAGTCCAACGATCCTCTGATACTGCTTCTTTTTGTCCAACTTCTTTTACATAATCTTCATAGCTTGCATCCTTTTTAAGAAGTTCCAATTCATTTTCATATTCTTTTTCTTTTTTAATCATCTCATCTTTCGTTCCACCCTTTTTCTCCAGTTCTTTTAAAGTATTGTATTTACCTTGCTCAATCCAATTTATTGCAGGTGCCACTAGTATATTAAAAGCAATATTCTTATTAAGCTGAACAATTTTGGGAATAATCCAGCCTGCTTGACTTGCTCCCCACAAACCAATTCTGTTATCATCAATTTCAGGTAAAGTTTTTGCCCACTCAATAACTTCATTTGCTTCACTTGCTCTATCATCCATTGACTGCAATAGCCAATTTCCATCCGAACCACCAATACCTGGTTTACTCCATGATAAAGATGCATAACCTTGTTTAGCTAATTCTTCCCATAATGGCTTGTACTGTTCATTATATGATGCATCAGCTGGACCATCTCCATGTATAAATACTACTAAACCTGCTTTATCTGATAGCTTTTGTGGTAATACTAAGTCCCTTTCAAAATACCTTTTGAAGTTTTAATATCTACAGATTTTTCTACAATTTTAAAATCATTTTGAATTAAAATTATTCCTACTAAAATAATCGCAACCATAAATAATGCTGTAAAAACTTTAAAAATTCTTTTTTTCATAATTATCTTTCCACCTTTTATAAAACATTTTAAACTTATAATTCTCTATTGCTTTTTCTTATTCCTTTTAATAATTTTCTTTTGCATTTTTAATTAAGTTCTTTCTCATAAATACCCATTGATTTATCCCTATAAAATAGCCCTTAAAACGGCTACTAATATGCTCAATCTCTTTAAATCCCTTTCTATCATATAAATGTTTTGCTGGATTGTTTTCTGCTACTACTAATGACAAACTGGAAAAGCCCATGCCACTTAATACTTCTTCTGCATAAGATATAAGAAGTTCTCCTACACCCTTTCCTCTCATAAACTTATCCACAGCAATGTGCTCAACATAGCACTCTTCACCAGTAAATCTTTCCAGCACAAATAACTTAAAAATCAAGAATAGCAGATTAAAAAATCCGTAATCATGGCAGAGGTTCATAAAAGGAATTTTCTTATTACTCTTTAGTTGTCTACCTACTCTTATTAATATAACACCTACTACCTTTCCATCATTTTTGGCAACAAAGTGTACGTAGCTTGAATTTTCTGCTTTTATATCCCATATAGAATACAGAATATTTTCAATGTTACCCTTTGTCAAGTTCTGCCTGTGGTAGAACTTCTTCTCAAATGAACTGACTAATATAGATATCACTTCTTTAAAATCACTATCTTGATACTTTTCAATGCTAATTTGTACCATAATACTATCTCCTTTGCAAATCTCATTTATTGATGTTATACTCATCATAAACCATGGAGCTACTCAATGGTCAAGATTCTATTTTAATACGAAAATAGATTAAAAACTACAAGCGGATAATAAGGTTACTTGGATAAAAAAGAATGTGGACTAGGAATATAATAGCTGATGAAACTATAAAATTACATGCAAATAAAGCCTGTTTCGTTTTTTACAAAACACGCCAAAACTCGATATATTGTGAATTGAAGCTATGCTTCTTTAGTATTTACAAGTTCAAAGCCTAATTTTTTTGCATCAGATATTAATTTCTTTATACGGAATATTTCTTGCTTATCTTTTGCAATTTGAAACTTTTCTTCACTAAAGACTTCGTTGTTTTTTAAAATATTATAAATGATGACCATAATTTTTCGTGCAAGAGCAATAATAGCTTTTTTAGAACCTCGACGTTGTTTTAACTTCCAATAGTAATTTGATAGATAGGTGTTCCGCATTCTTACAGTAGACCATGCATATTCATAAATTAATCCTTTTATATAGGTGTTGCCACGGGTTATACGAGTACTTTTTTTACCAGCACTTTTATTATCACCAGGTGCGAGACCAGCCCATGAACAAAAATGTTCTGCTGTCTTAAATTTGCTCATATCAATGCCGATTTCTGCTATTATGGCAGTGGCAGAAGTGCAGGCGATACCTGGGATTGTATCTAAGAGATTTATTTGATTTTTGAATTTTACAGAAAACGATGATATGGATGTTTCTATGGTATTTAAATGTTGTGTCAATTGATCCAATAGTATCAACTGCATTTTTATGAAATTCTGTTGATGAGCATTTAGTTTGCCATTAATAGAGTATTTTATTTCGGCTTTTTTTGTTGGTGAGATACGTTTAACTTCATTATCAACATCAGCAGGTGTAATAGTGCCTTTAGTTATCAAAACGTTAATAAGATTTCTGCCAGAGACACCAAAAATATCGGTTAAAAATGTAGACAGTTTAAATCCAGCTTGTTGTAGAGATTTTTCTATACGATTTTTTTGTGTATTAATATCTTCAACAATATTTTTTCTGTATCTTGTTAATTGTCGAAGTTCTCTAATATCAGCAGGAGGTATGAAGCTGCCAGTTAAGAGACCAGCACGAAGTAAAGTTGCAATCCATTCAAAATCTTTAATATCAGTCTTTTAGGAGGTAACTATGCAAAAATTATTAAGAATTGGTCAGGTAAGTAATTTATACAACATATCTCTTGATACCTTACGATATTATGATCGCAAGGACTTATTGAAACCGATTGTCGATAAACAGAACGGATACCGTTATTATTCCTTAGAGCATCTTGATATATTAGAAATGATTCTTATAGGTAAATATCTTGAGATACCTTTAGAGCAGATGAAAGAAAAAATAGATTCTGAAAGCATAAGTGGATATCTTAATATGATGGAGGAACAGAACCAATCTATTGAAGAAAAGCTTGCTATATTAACTAAACTTAGTCAATATACTAATGAAATGACAAATATGCTTAAACATATACAAAATTTTTCTAATGACAGCACTTTTTCTAAAATAACTACAGAAAAAGATTTAGATATTACCATTTATCAAATTAACCTTAAAAACTTTCCTAATAACCTAGAAAACACTCAGATAAATGGAATAGAAGCCTTTGACCAATGGATTTCTTATAATGTAGATAATAATTACTCAATTATAGGAAATAGTGAGATTTTAGGCTTATCTATTAATAAAAATATCATCCATTCGAATGAATTAGGCATATATCTTGACACTGTTACAAAGGAAGAAAAAATGTCAAAACACCATATATCAGGAAGTTACAGACACATTAGTTTTTGGGGAAATGAATATGAATTACAAGAATATCTGCACTTGCTTTGCAATCATTTTAAATTAAAAAATACATCTCTTCATATCAAATTTTGTTTTGCATTGCTTCATAAAGATATGAAACATGAATATTTTGCAAATATTTATTTCCCCGAATAATATAAACACACTTACTTTTACTCTAGATATAATAATTTTTAGGAGAGAAAAAATGCTTATTTATAACACTTTTGAAAACACGGATATTAAAAACTTACACAATACATTTTTGGATACATTTTCAGACTATCAAGTTAAAATGGATTTGCCTCTTTTAAAGTTCCAGCAGATGCTGCTTCGAAGAGGTTATATTCCTGAAGCTTCAATAGGAGCATTTAACAATAATATTTTAGTTGGATTTCTTTTAAATGCAATTAGACAATGGAACGACAAATCAACTGCTTATGACACTGGCACAGGCGTTATAAAGAGCCATAGAGGGCATGGAGTAACAAGTAATATGTTTCAAAATGCCAAGCAATTATTAAAAAAAATTGGAGTAGAACAATATTTGCTTGAAGTAATTCAATCAAATACTTCTGCAGTTAATCTTTATAAAAAACAAGGCTTTGAGATTTCAAGAGATTTTGAATGCTTTATTTTAGATAAAAACAATTTTACATTCATGCCAACATATGAAGTTGAACATATAAATTCAATTAATGAAAATTGTTTTCTAGAACTAAGAAACTTTTGGGATTTTAAACCATCTTGGCAGAATTCTATTGACTCAATTAATGCTGTATCAGATAATTTCATATATTCTATTATAAAAATCGATTATATTATTGTTGGATATGGAATCATCGATAAAAATACAGGGGATATTCCACAGATAGCAGTATCTAAAAATTATAGATGCAAAGGAATCGGAAGAAGCATATTGGCAAACTTATTAAATAGTACAAAATCATGTAGTAGTAGTGTTTTAAACGTAGATAGTCAGTGTGATTCTATGAAAGATTTTTTGGTGAATTTAGGGTTTAAACAACATGTCAAGCAATATGAGATGGTTTTAAAAATATAAGTCCTATGAAAATTCTTATATTTCAGAGGATTTATCACTAATATTCTAAATAAAACTAAAGCCGATTCAGAAGTTTTCTTCTTAATCGGCTTTAGTTTTCTCTAATCTTATCTATTTACATTGTAAGTAACTCTAAAAATATCAGTTTTTAATATTGTAACGATTTTAAAAATTCGTTAATTCCTTTTCATAAACTTCTTTTGTATTTACATACTCACCACCTAAAAATAACTTTACAGGTCTATAAAATGTTTAATATCTTCTGTTGTAATCTGCTTTATAATTCTTCTTAATATAAGTCCAACGGTCTTCTGATACTGCTTCTTTGGGTCCAACTTCTTTTACATACTCTTCAATTTATATATAATTTTTTACGACAGACCCATTTGTTGCCTTGTCATATTCTTTCAAGTTTTTCAACGGTCTTATCATTTACGATATTACCAGTATTCAAAGTGCTTTTGGGTTCGATTAAAAGCACGTGGACTTCTTCCATAGCAACAGGCATATGCTCAGTCCCTTTCGGTATAATAATAGTTTCACCTTCCTGCAATTGTATATCTTTATCTCTAAATCTTACTGTTAATAAACCCTTTACTACATAGAACATTTCATCTTCGTCATCATGAATGTGCCAAGTAAATTCACCTTTAAACTTAGCAATTTTTACATATGAATCATTTAGTTCTCCAATAATCTTAGGACTCCAGTATTCATTAAAAAGCCTAAATTTTTCTTCTAAATTAATTTTATCCATTTTATGTGCCTCCTGTGCATTTGTTTTTTTATATTTTCCCTACCAGTCTACAAGATAAATCTGTCATTTTGGCATATTGATAGAATAAGTGTTAGCAATAAATACCTTTCCCTATTATTTCGTAAGACTAATACTGTTTTCCCTGTTACTAACCATTGGTTTTGTAGGCAGAAAAAATATTAATAAACCTACAATAATTATGGCAATACCTACACCTTGTTGAAAATTAATTGCTTCATTTAAAACAAAATACGCTAAAATACAGGTGCCAATAGGTTCGCCCAGGATACTCATTGATATAGTTGTGGCTGATACCCATCTTAATAACATATTAAGCGTGAGTTGGCCGCAAATTGTTGAAATTAATGCTAATCCTAAAAACGCTCTCCACGTTGATATGGGATAATGAGTAAAAGAATTTTGCTGAATTAAAGCATATAATCCTAAAAACACAACACTACTCAAGTAGCCTGTTACGGAATATGGAATTAAAGGAGTATCTTTTCGAACTATCTGCCCGATAAAAAAATAGATACTAATAATTGCCGCGGCCAAAAGAGCTAATAAGTCACCTAATAATGCACTATAACTCGTTTGAAAATCTCCCCAACCTATAATAAAACAACCAGCTATAGAAATAATGCAACCAAAAAATACTAATATTCCTAAACGCTCTTTAAGAAATAAATATCCCAACATTATTGAGAAGAGAGGCTGTAATGTCACTATAGCAGTTGAACTGGCAACAGATGTGTAGTTCAATGATTCAAACCATAACACATAATGAATGGCTAAAAGTAGACCGGAAGAAAAGCCCAAAATCCATTGTTTTTTTGATAAGCCAAGCAATGCAGTCCTATTTTTTTTACTTAGTAGCAAAAAAGGTAACAGTATCAGTAATGTAATAAGCAAACGATAAAAAGCTGTAATAGAAGCAGAAGCACTTGCTAATTTCACAAAAATAGCCGAAGTAGACAATGAAAAAACACCAATTAACAACGACAAGAAAATACCAACTTTAGCTTTCAAATTATTTATCTCCTTATTCTTCTTTGTACTATATAAAATATGTGATACAATATAATATACAAGATAATTATAATACGGTCACTCAAGAAAGAACAGCTTTAATATATGTTTCCATTATGTTAGCACAAATCGTTAAAAAACCATATTATATTGGAAAGGGGAAGTATTCATGAACCATCACCGTTTAGGCCAAACTCTTTTAAGCTATAGAAAGAAAAAGGAAATGACTATACGAGAATTTTCCGAATATTCCGGGATCAGTACATCGTTAATTAGCCAAATTGAACGAGGAGAAGCCAATCCCTCATTAAATGTATTAGAGTTGCTGGCGACTGCATTAAATGTTCCTCTCTATACACTATTTATTAACGATATTGATACCAAATCGCTTATTTCAAGAAAAAAGGATCGTAAGCAGATCTACCGGGAAAATAGCGACCACATTGTATATGACGTGCTTACACCTGATTTTATGAAAGCACACATCGAACTTTTAATGATGGATTTAAATACATACGCCAGTACCACAGAAAGCTATTATTCACATTCCAATAAAGAGGAAATTGCTGTTGTAATGAAAGGACAAGTATTTGTAGAATTGGAGAAGGTAGAGTATTTTTTAGATGAAGGAGATGTCGTTCGCATTCCTCCAAATATGAGGCATCGCTTTATTAATAAAAGTGACCAATCAATTCATATTTTGTTCGTACTAACGCCAGCGCTTATATAATGTTTTCCTGCGTGATACTAACCGGCAAGCAGATGTACTTCGCTGTCTTGTATCCATCAAACACAGGCAATCTTTAGCTCTACATTAACACGCATTGATATGCTCCCTTTATAGTAGCAGACAGTTAAAAAAAAAACTTTTTATTTTAACTGTCTACTTGACAGGGTGCAATTCATACTTGAATAATATGATTTTACAATTTAGTATTTAATTTTATTAATTTATGATTAAAGACTATACAAAGTACTATTATTACACCTTATCGTTTAATAAAACCATATGTATATGGTCTTCCCATTTTTCATTTATCTTTAAATATTTATATGCTACCCCCTCATTGTAAAAACCTAATTTCTCTGCTACTCTTAAAGACCTTTTATTTTTTGGCATAATATTGGCTTCAATCCTGTGCAATCCATATTCATTAAACATAATTTCAATGCCTTTTTGAACCGCCTCGGTTATATAACCTTTATTTATTCCATCTTTATCTAATTTATAACCAAGATAACTTGATAAAAATACACCTTTTACTATGTTAGTAAAAGCAATGGAACCTAATATTTTATGTTCATCTTGCTTTTCAAATATCCATAATATCAATGAATTATTGTTTTCAATATCTGTTAACGCTTTATCTAATTGCTCTTCCTGATATTGCTTTGTATAAAATTCTTCACTTCTCACAGGTTCCCACTCTTCTAAAAAAGACTTGTTTCTTAAATAATAATCAACAACCTTTTCTGCATAAGATTTGTCTAAGACTTTTAACAAAAGTCTTTCAGTTTCATAAATTTTTTGCACTAAAATCACTCTCCAAATTTATCTGTAATTAGTATAAAGACGTCTCTATCCAAAAATATTATATCACTAGCCATAAAAAACACTAAATTTTATATACACCTTTCTGATATATTAATATTAATTAATAATGAAACTGCAAACATATACTTACATATACTTATTTTATCTTGTATATTTGTTACTTTTAGGTTAGAATAATATTATTAAGCAAAGGCTAGTAACAAAAAAAGTTTTAATCTTTTATTATACATTGAAATTTGTATATTGTAAATATCAATTTCAAACTTAATTGCAGTTAAAAATGAAGTATTCATGACTTCATTTTTTTTAATATCCCAGCTCTTCTCTTATAATAATAACTTTTATTCTATCTTTAACGAATTGACCTCTAATTGTTGTAAAATGGTTACATATTCTATTTGGACTCTTGCAGTCTACACAATAACCTAATGTAGTACACGGAGTATTTTTATTTAATTTTTTTGCATCAATTGGTGCTGAATAATTTCTTACTCTTTTTTCTGCTTCTTCAATGTTTTTAACAATTTTATTTACCCCAACTACTAAAATTACTTGTTTGGGTCCATAAATCATTGGTGCCACTCTGCTTCCATTTCCATCAATATTATAAAGTTCTCCGTTTTCAGTTAAAGCATTTGTACTACATATAAAAGTATCAGAAGAAAAGTTTTGAATATAAATCTGCTTTTTTTCTTCACTTGTAATACCATCTCTATATTTATCTAAAAATTCATAATTGCCTTCTCTAAGAAAATCTATTACTCCAGTTTCAGATAGTGTTATGGAATCTCCTACACCAATAATTGACTTTTCTATTATCAAATTTTTTAATATTTCAAATAATTGCTCTCTTTTCTCTATATAATATCCTTTCATATTGTTATTCTTTAAACTTTCCAAGGTTCTATCAACTCTTTTTTTCACATACCATTCAACATTTTTATCCAAACTTATTTCCCTCCTGACAAATATACGATTATATAATCTACTCCTTAATGATATCAACAAATCCCCTTGTAGCTGTAGACATAGGTATATCTTTTTTAATTGCTATTGCCATAATTCTCTTTGGTATTTTTTCTTTAATTGGTACTATATATAACTGTTCCTGTTCTAATTCTTTTTCAATATAATCTTTTATAACACACGAAATTCCTAATCCTTTTTTAGCAAATTCTATCATTAACTCTACATTACTAAGCTCCATCTGTGGCATTACTTGTATTCCATATTCACTAAAATAATTATCTATATAATTTCTTGTATTCCCGCCCTTTTCTAATAAAATAATAGGATATTCCTTTGCTAAATCTTTCACTGACATTTCATTTTCACAAATTTCCTTATACTTATTTCCTACTACAAAGCAATCTTGTATTTCAAATTTTTTAATAATGTTTAGTGAATCATTAGTTTCAACAGTCATATTTAGAATTCCTATATCTATCTCTCCTGATTCTAAGGCTTTTTTTATTTCATAACTTGAATAATCCTTAATATAAATTTTTATATTAGGATAATTTAAATTGTATTTTTCTATATATTTCATCAAGTTATACTTACACACTGCACTACATACAGCTATCCTTATCTGACCTAAATCAAGATTTTTTAACTCTAAAAATTTCCTTTCTGCTGTCAACATAAGTCCATATCCCTGTTCTATGTATTTAAACAATACTTCACCCTCTAAAGTAAGTGAAACACCTTTAGGATTTCTGTAAAATAGTTCTCCCCCTAATTTCCCTTCTAATAATTTAATAGATTGACTAACTGCTGGCTGTGATGTAAAAAGTTCTTTTGCTGCTTTAGATATACTTCCAAGCTTAGCCGTTATATAAAAAATTCTATAAAGTTCAAGATTAATATGCATATAAAATTTTAGTATACCTCCTATACTATATATTAATTTTACTTATGTTGATGTATTAATTATAATTACCTTATAATAATTAATCAATATATTTGGAGGTTAACATGACAATACTATTTTACTTACTCTCATTAATATCAGGATTTGCCTTGACCTTACAGGTTGGAATAAATGGAGCCCTTCGCTCAAAAATAGATAATCCTATTCTTTCATCTTTTATTAGTTTTGCGGTTGGAGCTTTAGGACTTGCTTTAGTATTTGTCTTTACTATATTAAATGGCACTAGCTCCTTACCAAATAGTGAAAATATAAAAAGTATAAGCTGGTGGATGTTTACAGGCGGATTATTAGGTGCATTTTATATTTTTGTAACCATATTTACTTCACCTAAAATTGGCTTTGCAAATATGTTTAGCTTAGTAATATGCGGACAGATAATACTTTCAGTAATATTTGATCATTTTGGCTTATTAGGCAATCAAACTCATCTACTAAATCCACTAAGGGTTGTAGGAGTTACTTTATTAATTGTAGGTGTTTATATCATTCAAACTCATTAGTAAAAAATTAAATTTAATTTATAGGAGGCAATACATTATGAAAAAGATTTGTGTTTATTCAGGTTCTAATTTAGGTTCTCGCTTACAGTATAAGGAAGGAGCTAAAATTCTTGGAGAAATATTAGCTAAAAATGAATTTGAATTAGTATATGGTGGTTCGAAAATAGGTCTTATGGGAGTTATGGCTAATGAAGTTTTAAAAAACAATGGAAAAGTTACTGGAATCATGCCTAAAGGACTTTTTTCAAAAGAAATGGTTCATGAAAATTTGACTAATCTCATTGAAGTTAAAAATATGCACGAAAGAAAACAAACTATGGCTGAACTTTCTGATGGATTCATAGCACTCCCTGGAGGACTTGGAACTTTTGAAGAGCTGTTTGAAGTTTTTAGTTGGGCTCAGCTTGGTATTCATAAAAAACCAATTGGTTTATTAAATACATCGAACTTTTTTGATCCACTTTTAAGCATGCTTACAAATACATCTGTTGAAGGATTTATGAATGAATCAAATATAAAGCTTCTTTCCGTTTCTGATTCACCTTCATTATTAATAGAAAAAATGAAAAATTATATCCCTCCTAAAATGGAGAATAAGTGGAGTGAATTGCAATAGTACTAGTTACATCAATGTTAAGTATAAAACTTAATGTTGATGTAACTATTTTTTATCAAATTTAATTTCAATTATATGTTAAAATTCATTATTTTATATTTTTATTAAACTCTAATTGTCTTTGAATTCCTGTTTTATCAATCTGAATCCAATACTCTGAAATTTTTTCATTTTCTATTCTATATACTGCACTTGCAATTTGAATTACTGGAAGTCCTGTAGGTTCATATCCATCTATTTCTCCTACATGTTTCCATCGTACATATACTTTATTTCCTTGTACTAAAAATTCTTTAATTCCTATAGAAAATTCTCCATATGTTTCAATCATTTCTATTACATGGTCAGAATAATCTTTAGGTGTCCTTAGCACTATTTGTTCTTCTTCAGATATAATTTGATGTGTCAATACTTGTTCTGCCATTAATTGATGGCATACTCAGGATTATTTCCTGAACGTACTTCTTTAAAGAATTTTCTAACAATTTGTTCTGACATAATATAAAACCCTCCATTTACTATTTTAAAATCCAATCTGCGAATTCTTTAATAACTTCTTCAGTATTAGCTCGCTTGTTTTGTTCTTCAATTAAATCATAATATTCAAGTTCCTGTATTATTAAAGATAGAGCCTTTCCAAACTTTTGTTTAATTACACTTTCTTCATGGAATTTTTTAACTACTTCAACACATAGTTCAACAAATCTCCTAGTTATTTCATCTCCTAGCTTTAATGCTTTATCAAAATTTTCGTCTTCCTCCTCATCTGAATAATATAAATTATTTTCCTTAATCCAATGATTTATCTTTTCGCCAACTTCTAAATTCACTCCACAATTGTCACCTATAATTAACTTTTCATTTTGTAGCCAAAATGCGAAATTCCATTTTACTTCTGCATTATCTGAAGCATCTGAAGCTGAGTTTTCATATTGCTCTATAGCGTTTATATCCAAGTATAATCATTGGCCTTCTCGGATCATCTTCTGAATTTGAAATATATAATGATATAACGTAAATATCCTTAATCACGTCATTATTCCATGATAAAATTTCAGCTTTTATACTCTTAAATACATATTTTTTAAGCTATTCATGTAATTTTCCTTCCTAATAAATTATAATTTTCTCGCATTTTTAGGCACATGAAAATAAATAGCAATTCCAAAGTTGCCATGTAATGTTACTATATGCAGTTTTTTAAAGGTGTTCATTTTTCATCAGGCAATGAGGCTAATTTCCCTCATTGCAGGCCTATTATAAGTGAGGGTCCAAATCTTGTATTTGGTTTCTCGAACTTAGTTAAATTGCACATGCAATTTAACCTCCTTTAATGATGGAAAATAAGCTTGCAAATGGACTTGTTATTTATTTGATTGTGCCTTATACAAGTTTGTAGCAACCACAAAACCATAATTGCTACACCTTGAAATAATATTATTCATAAAATTCACAATATTTCATCCAATTTATCAGAATAAAATTCTATTGCTTTTTTATAAATTTTTATGTTTTCATCTGAGGATGTTTGAGCTAAATTAGTTAACAAAATTTCCATTGCCTTAGAATGTTCATTTAAGTTATACAAGGTCATTGCATAGAACACTTTCATAGCTCTATCATCTGTAAATTTAGCTAAACCTTTCTCAAACACTTCTTTTGATTTTTGATACTTTCCTAACGTTCTATATGAACTTCCTAAACCTAAAATAGCACCTTGCAACTCCATCTCTGGCAAACCAATTAAAATAGCTTTTTCATAATATGGCACTGCTTCTTTTTCTAAGCTCAGCACATCGAAACTCCAAGCACATTGATAATTAATAACTGAATTATCTGGATAGTCGTTTGCAAGAGTTACTAAAATTTCATTTGATTCTTTTAATTTTCCTTCTTTTCTTAATGCAACTGCTATTTCTAATTCTTTCAAAGCTAATCTCTCCTTAATAGTACATACTCATTTACATTAGTGCAATACTTACAAATTGTAAATTATAATTTATAACTCTTATACGACTCTGTACAGATAATTGCTTTATAATCAATTCTGTTCTACCTCAATTTCTTTTATTTTCTCTTCCCTTGATAGCATAAATATTTTCATGTTTTTTTACAACTTATCTAAATCCAAACTTATCTTTCTTAAAAGTGAATTGAAAATTTCTTTCTCTTCTTCTGTTAATATAGCTATTATCTCTTCTTCCACAGATACATGCTCATATACAGCATCATTAATTAATCTTAATCCTTCCTCAGTTAATTTCACATATATAGTCCTTCTATCTTCAGTATCATCGACTCGTATAACTAAACCTTTTTTTTCTAAAGTATCTATCCTATTAGTCATAGCACCTGAAGTTACCATCAAAAGATTGTATAATTCTGTAGGCTTTAATTTAAATTCTCCTACTGAACGTCTTAAAGTTGCAAGTACATCAAACTCTCCGCTATTAAGCCCAAATTTTGAAAAATTATCTCCCAGTCTCCTTTCAGCAAGTTTAGTAATCCTCTTTAATCTTCCCAAAATAGCCATAGCTTTTGTGTCTAATTCTGGTATTTCTTTTTTCCATTGTTCAATTATTAAATCAACATTATCTCTACTCATATTAATAATGTTAACATTATAAAAAACAAATATCAATACTAAATTCAATTAACATTAACAATCTTAACATTAAGATTATTTACTTTCAGATCAATTTGTTTTACAATAAAAGTATCTTAATATTAAGATACTTATGTTTAAGATTATTTAGCTAAGTTTTTTAATGAGTTTATTCATGACGGAATGATAAATTTATATCTAGTGCTTCTGAAAACTACTTAAATATCTATATGTAATACATATGAACCTAATTTCAATATAAACGAGAGGAGAATTTTAATGAAAAATCTAAAAGATACTTTACTAACACTGCTTGCACCAATACTTTGGGGCTCAACCTATATAATTACTTCCATGTTAATTCCAATAAATAGACCAATATTTGTAGCACTTATGAGAGGTCTTCCTATAGGATTAATTCTTTTACTTTACTATAGGCAGTTTCCTAAAGGCACATGGCTTTTAAAATCTATTATTTTAGGTACTTTAAATATTGGCGGTTTTTTCTTATTTCTTTTTATTGCTGCTTATAGACTTCCAGGTGGTATAGCCTCCATATTAGGAAGTGTACAACCAATCTTTACAATTTTCTTTAGTTGGATCTTTCTTAAAGAAAATCCAACTAAAAATTCATTTATTGCAGTTTTAATGACAATTACAGGTGTATCACTATTATTATTAAAACAAGATGCCGCCATAGACCCTATAGGCGTACTTGCTACTCTTACAGGGGCTATAATTATGGCACTCGGAGTTGTACTTACTAAATACTGGGGAAAACCTGAAGAGGTAAATAACATGACATTTACTTCTTGGCAGTTATTCTTTGGAAGCCTTATATTAATTCCAATTACTTTTTTAGTAGAAGGAGGAATTCCAACACTTAATGGTACAAACATATTAGGACTTATTATATTAGGAATTTTTAATACTGGCTTAGGTTATTATTTATGGTTTAGAGGAATTTCAAAATTATCTCCTACTAAGGTATCATTCCTTGGTCCAGTTAATCCTCTAACTGCATTTTTACTAGGATTTATTTTCCTAAAACAAACTATTAATCTTATTCAACTATTAGGAGTCATAATAATAATTTTTAGTGTTTATTTCTCTCAAAAGAAAACTTCACCCAAAATTAATTATGTTGCAAGTAACGCTAAAAACACTGCATCTTAATATTAGACTATGTTTTAAATCAATGTTGAAAATGGATATTTAATAATAAAATAAATTATGATATAGAATAGTACGAAGGAGGCATCAATATGATTTCAAGAACATGGCATGGAATAGTACCAATAGAAATGAAAGAGAATTTTAAAAATCATTTAGAGATTACAGGAGTGAAAGATACTATATCAATTTCAGGTAATAAAGGGGCATTTGTAAAGATAGTTGACCAAGGAAACTATACGCATTTCTTTTTATGTACATTATGGGATAAAATGGAGAGCGTTATTCTATATGCAGGAGAAAATCCAGAGGTAGCAGTAACATACCCTGAAGACGAAAAATACGGGTTAATATCAGACCCAATTGTTATACATCAAGAGGTTAAGATTGGAAAAAACCCTTTTTAGAGTTTTAAGAATGAAATTTATTAAATAGCTACTAATGCTAACATAAGTTTTTAATGCGTTATATTCTCATATTGATCATTATATGTGGACAATCCCACCTATAATGATCAATATGCTATATTTCAGCACTATATTAAAAACATAGCCTAATATTAAATAAGTAAAAAAATCACGATCACATGTACATGCAATAATATCCTCATAATGCTTAGCATATAATTCTTGTCTTAATATCCTCAAAATTTCTTTATTTCCCTTAAGAATTGGAACTGGAATTTTAATAATTCCCAAATGGTATTTTCCTGAAGCATCAAATTTATCTTCTCCTACAAATTCGGGAATTTATTTTCCAAAGGTAATCCCTAATATTGCTGAATTATTTGCAATTACACCATCTCATATTTTATTCATAACGTTATTTTTCCTCTCGCAATTGTCTTAAATTTTCCATATCTAAAATAATATATCCTTTCCCCTTATCTTTTGATAATATTCCATTTTCACAAAATTCTTTGATAACATACAATACATGACGGTAACTAACATTCATATATTCCGAAACATCTGTGTGATTTATATTATATACGCCTTTTTGTTGATGCTGAAGAATAAACGTTGCAAGTCTATTTTCTAAAGAATAATTCAAATTTTCACTCATTCGATAACTTCTAGTTAATAATTTGCTTGAAATGTATGATGCAAAATAAAAAGAAAGCTCTGCATTTTCTCTACATATAGTTTGTAATTTATCTATATCAAATTCAAGACATTCAACATCTTGAACTTTATTTTCTTTTATATCCGATTCATCGCAAAACAAAGAAAGTTCCCCCAACCAGTCACTAGCTCCAACAAAATCAAGAATTGAACGTCTTCCATTTTTATGATCTATATAAATTTTGACTGTCCCTGATAAAATAAAATAGCAATGTGTTATTTTACTGTTTATTTTATAAATATTATGATTTTTTCTAAAAGTTCTTTTCTTTCCATTTTCAAGTATTATCAATGGTATTTCATTATAAAAAAACATTCTATCTTTCTCCTATATATGATATTTTTCATATAAAATTTTTTTATTTCATTTTATCATACTAATATAAAATAATTAATAGTATAGTCGGAAAATAGTGATTCTCAATTAGTCTGCGATAGGAGATAGATGCCTCAAAGCATTAAAAATTTAAAAAGGTGCATGACTAAAAAACTCTTTAGATGGTATTTATCTAAAAAGTCTGATAATTATGTTGTGTTGCTCGAATTATTATGCCGCTACAGCTATAAGAGATGGAAAGATGTCAAAAAGAGTTATTTTACTTTCTTTGGCCCAACTATCTATATATGAGCAGAAAGCACCAAGAAATAACCTAACGGTTATTAATTCTCTTGAAAAAACTGTACAGTGGTTAGCATTAAAGTCATTTTTTAGTCTATCCCACATTCTTTCAGTAGTACTTCTGCGAGTATAGCGAGCTTTCCATTCTTCAGAACCTCTTTCAATTTTGCAGAACAATCTAGGATTGCTACTGAGTTTCTGATAATGAATTTTTTTGCTGTCTACATCACATTTATTGCAATTATTACATTGTGCAGGAAATAAAAATTTTCTTCTAAAGCTTTTACTGATTAAGCCCCAATTTCTAAGGGGTTTACCGCAGGCTTTTGTGTAAGGCTTGCCGTTATCATTATAAACAACAAGTGGATCTTCACATTGTGGATTTAGTGACTTACGTCTGTTAAGGTCTATGACTGGTGCTATATCATAGTTATTGTTCAAGATATAAAAATAGGTACAGTCATAAGCAGAATCATAAGCGGCAGAGTTTATTTTTATATCTTGAGAATATAAATCTACAAATTCCTTGAGATGAAATATTCCAGTTACTGAATCGTGACGTGCTGCTGAAACTGATTTTAGATGCAAAGGTAAATCATACTTGCTGTCGCAAGTGGTAAAGCCATGAAAAGTATGACCGTAGACGTAAACTTCATGAAAACTGTCCCAACCCCACGCAGCATCGGGATCAGTAAATTTTCTACGACAGTTACACTTTTCTCCAAGTTTTAGTTTGCAATTACAAACTTTCTTGCCGTATGGAGAACCACTAGTTGAAACTAATGTGCCATCAGCTGCTACGTTGAGTTTATTGATATTACCTAATAAACCGACTGCTAAGGAAGGTTTCACAAATACTTCTTTAAGAATAAGGTTTAAAATTGACTCAATAGTATCTGGAAGCTTTAATTCACCATACTTTAAGACTCTTTTTACTAATCTTTCAGAAAGAGTAGATTTAGGTTCATTAGCTTTCTGATTTTTCTTTTCTTTCTTCTTTGGTTTACGTTTAAACTTTTTGTGTTTTGATTTATGAAGTTTTTTATCATATCGGATAAGTTTCTTCATAAAGTCATAGAAAGTACCGACACCAGGGATAGAGTTAAAGTAATTATTATAACTAGAAGGTTTACTGCACGCAGGTATGAATCCTGATATTATTGCATAAATCGGCGTAGCGCGAAGCTCTGATACCCATTTTGAAATGCTTGTTATACCTACTTCGCTCATGAGAAGTAGTGATCTAAACAAAGCGACAGCGTCTTTAGGTGGAATGCCTACACTTGCTTGAGAATAGTAAGGTTTAAGAACATGAACTATCCCTGTAAGGTCTGCGGACCAAAATTTTAGGATATATGACTGTTTCTTAAAAAGTGTAATATGTTGATTCGTCTGAATATACAGTGTATCCAGATATGTTTCAACAAATTTTTGATATTGCTGATGAGAGTTTTGTACAATTAGCATAGAATTACTCCTTTGTTTTGAATTTATTTGGTAGATGTTTCCAAATTAATTTTGGAAATTCTTGCTACTTGTCAACTCTTGTTATAGATTATTATTTAGAATGATTTTAATAAAACTAATAAATACTGCTAAATGCTACGCGTTACGCAGGATTACAACCTGGAGAAAATTTCGAGGTGATACCATTTTCAGAGGAAATAGATAAATCCTTTGATGGCAACGCCTCAAGGATTTTTCGAAAGGACTATAATTAAATATCTGAGGTGAAAAAAATGAATGCCCTATATATAAAAAAGTATTTATACTCAACATCATTATTTTTAATGCTTGGTTTAGGAATTTCCTTGCAAATAAAAGCTGGAATTGGTCAAAGTATGCTTAACGCTTTCTCTTTGTTATTAGCTGACATTTTAAATTTAGAGATTGGAACTCTGCTAAACTTTTTAAATCTATTATTTTTTATAATCTATCTTATTATTAGGAAAACTC
>NZ_ASRV01000127.1 GCF_000401215.1 Clostridium sartagoforme AAU1
TCTATGGAAATCATCCAGTTTCCGCTTGAAAGTCTATGCATTATATTAGGAAAAAAGTTTGAACGTAGCCTAACGATAATAAGAATGAGGTTTGATATTTTCTTTATGATTGCTACATTAATACTAACTTTAATCACTAACCATACTCTTTATATAAGAGAAGGAACTATCATTAGTTTTTTACTACTCTCCCGATTAATGGGCTTCTCATATTATTATCACAAAAAACGTATATAGTGATGAGACAACAATTATGTATGATATTATTTTAATGGACTTAGACAATACTATTTTAGATTTTAATGTTGCTGAAAAAGACAGCTTCAAAGAAGTCATAGAAGAAACTGGTTTAACCTACACAGATGATTTATTACACCAATACAAAAAAATAAACAAATCTTTATGACATAGCCTTGAGCAAGGTAAAATTTTCAAAGAAATTGTTCTTAATACTCGCTTCAATGAGTTTTTTAAGCTTTATGGTATCCAAGTTGATGGTAAAGAAATAGAAAAAAAGTACAGCTTTTATCTAGATAATTCTTCTGATCTTATTCCTAATGCAGAATATACCTTAATAAAACTAAAGACAATGGGTAAAAAAATATATTCAGCATCTAATGGAGTATATTCAACTCAAATGAAACGTTTATCAAATACTGGCATAATAAACTTATTTGATGGTCATTTTATCTCTGAAACAATAAAACATGAAAAACCTTCACCTTATTTTTTTGACTTTTGTTTAAAAACTTCATCTAAAGTTCCTAAAAGTGCAATATTAATTGTTGGAGATAGCCCTACTTCTGATGTTCAAGGAGCAATTAACAGTGGAATTGATTCTTGTTTTTATAAATACACTCAACGACCACCTACTAAAAGTAGGTGGGTTGTTTTTAGGACTGAAAGTCCTGTTTCGGCTTAAGCCGACTTAAGTTTAATACTGAAAGTAGTCTAAAGTTTGAGAGTTAACTCACTCTGTAACTTTAAATGTATCTTCTTCGTCTTTACCTTGATTTGCTATATACTCTTTTATCATTTCTTCTGTTATACTTCCTACTGTCGCACAAAAATATCCTCTCGCCCACAAGTGCTGTCCCCAATATTTCTTTTTTAATTCTGGAAATTCATCTTGTATTAATTTTGATGATCTCCCTTTTAAGTATTGTACTACTTTTGATGGTGCTATACTTGGCGGACATGATAACAACATATGTACATGGTCTGTTCTAATATTTCCTTGTACTACTGATATTCCCATCGTCTCACACCCCTGCCTTAATAGATCTCTTAATCTATCTCCTATTGATCCTTTTAATATTGGATATCTATATTTTGTCACCCATACTATGTGATATTTTATATCATACACTGTATGCGCATCTTTTCTGTAATCTACCATTTTTATCACCCAATTTGATTTTACAACTTTATCATTTTCACTGCAACGCTAAAGCATTCTTCCTTTTCACGCTAAAAGCTAACCGACTGAAAGTCGGTGGTTTTAACCTTACGCATAGAAAATAAAAATACTACATGTACATATTCTAAATACACCATAAATGATATTTCAGAACAACTTTTGGATATAGTATAAGTTTATGGGAAAATATTATGCATAATTCGGCTAATACTCTCCCTTTAATTTCTGCATATTATAAAACAAAAAAATATTATTTTAAGGAAGTGTTTTTATGCAAAAATGGATTCAACACCCCAGTGACTCTTTGCTAATGCTGGGTGACTTCAATGCTAACTATTATGTTTTTCCCTATGAAGTGAATCCTGATATAGTGATTGTTATAAAAGGAAAATTTCCATATTCAAGATATATGTCCTTTACTTTAGCTGGCCAACTCGACAATGTCATAACTACCGCTTCGGATAAAATGTTAATTCCTGACTCTGGAAGTACAAATCCTTTTTTGCCATGTGCTGATTGGAATGCAGATAATCGTAATTACACTATAAAACTCCTTTCACCACTCGTATCTGTGGATATGCATCTACGACTCGAAAGAATGGATTAGGTGTATTGGATTATTTAACATAGTCAAAGTTCTCCTATTCTATAAGTTTGTTTGGGGAAATTCTACTTATATTTTAGGACTTGGCTATGTTTTTCTATACTTTTTTATTGGTAATTTAAACCTTTTGTAACTTGCCCTTTTTACTGTCTGTAGGTCAGACTGAATTAAATAATTCCTCTTGAGTAATCTCCCCCTAAGATATCTATAATATATATTCATTCCCCTGTGTTCTTTTAAAAAAATAATAGCAAGTCCTAGTTTTCAATGTTAATGATGCATATTCATTCATTTCTATATGTGCAATAGGATTAAAACCTGCTTAGACAAATCCATCCGAAAGTCCACCTTCTCCTGCAAATAAGTCTATAAAATTCATAAAAAAATCTCATCCTGCTTTCTAAATTGTTAATTATTTTTTATTTTTTCTGATGTATAATTACAATATCTTTAAATATTTTATCAATATTAAAACAATAAACTACAAGATATTCTTTATATGTTTCTTTCAATATCCATATAAACCTTAGTTTGTATAGTTCATGGAGGATGCAAATTGTCGCTCACCCCATGACATAATGAATTTATTGTTATTGTTTCACTGGTGATATTATCCTCATCAATTATATTGTGCCGTATAGGGTGACATTTTTGCTTATTTACGATTCTTTTATGTCCGAAACCTTTAGCTCTTGAAATATTAGCAAAACAGTTATTTTCTTTCTCTGAAATATCTAAAGTTGTTTCTTCAGATTCTTTATATTCATCAAAACTAATACTTTTAATGTTTTCATGGCTGCTTTTACTTCCTTTGTTCTCAATTAAATTTTCTTTTTTAATATCCTTATTCCCACTACCTTCATCATTATCATTTTCAAAATCTATTATTAACTTATAAAGATTAGATGTTTGTCCACCATTATCTCTATACCTTTCCTCTTTAGCAACAAATCCCTCCTCCATAAGAATCTTCATCGTTCTTTGAATAGTTCTTTCCGTTACTCCACAATCACTTGCTATAGTTTTTACAGAAGGAAAACAAGTTCCTTCTGCATTTGCCCTATTTATTAAATAAAACATCACCTGTTTTGCTCTGCTTGGTAAATTCGATTTATATACCTTATTCAATAAATCTCCTTTTTTCATTAACAAAAGCCCTCCTAGTTTCAGATTTAAATAATATATTCTTTTACTATACCTATATAAGCCTTTTCATTAGCTGCCCATTCAAATAGATCAGGTGAATAATTTTGAAAATAAATCCTGTTAATGTCTCTCTCATATTTTTTTCTTATATACAATTTATCTGCATCAGCTGTACAATTAAATATCAGGCTTAACTTAATATCCTCTATTAATTCCTTTATTTTCCCAATATTGGTTATTTCATAAGGCTTACTTCCACTGCATAAAACCCTAATATCACAACTTCTAAATGCAGCTATGGTCGATGCATTCAATATTCCTAAATCAAAAACATTAAAGTTATACCCTTCTGGAAATTGCTTATTGAGGTAATATTCTACGCATTTATATTTATAGTAATTTTCTACTTCATCAAATTTGTAATAGGCTGCTATTTGTCTTAGATGCTCATTACCACTAGCTTCTGTGTAGCTTACTTTTGAACCTATTTTAGATAAAAAATTAGCCATATTAAAAGCAGTTGTAGTTGTGCCAGCTTTTTCTGATACTCCTGCAACTGCTATTTTTATATTTTTATGATTAAACAAATATTTATTTTCAGAGCTTTCTTCTAAATATAAATATTTCTCTTCTTGGCTCATCCAATCTTCTTTTGTTTTCCCTACTTCACTAATGCATTTTGTAATTTCTTCCTTTATTCCACTTACTTCCGTAGCTAATATAATGTTATAAATCTTCTCTTCAAGCAGCTTAATTATAATTTCATCTTCTTTACAAAACCCTTCTGCAAATATAATAATCCTTGAATCATACATTGTTTTTAATGCCATTAACGCTTCAATTATTTCATTTTCATTATCCTTAATAGCTTTTAAGTCTATTGCAAAATATGAATAATGGTTCAAATTTCTCATATCATGAATAACAAATTTTTTTAAATAAAATTCTCCTGAAAGCTTCTTAATGACCATACCATTTTCCTTTGATATAAAGTCAAAAACACCTACATTTTCATTGCTCGTTAGATATAATAGCATTAACTTCACCTCTTGATATTTTATAATCTGATGGCACATCTATTGGTTTTTGCTTAGGTTTATAAGTAAATAAAAATATGAAAGCTACTATTACAATAGCTACATATATAAATAATTCTATCAACATTTTCTTTTTCAATTCTCTCTACCTCCAATGTTTATGATTTGCTTATAATCCAAAACGGGCCTCCTGCATCTGCACCTTTATTAGCTTCTTCAAGAATAATTGATAAATCCCATTTCTCTTCACTCCTTGTCCTACTTACTGGATCAGCAACTAAAATCTTTTTATCTGCTGTTACTCCTCTAAGAACAATGAAATGTCCACAGCTAGTAAAATGACCTTTTGCCATAATTGCAATTATAAGTTTTCCTGCTGAAAGTGCATCTATAATTCTTTGTGGTTCACTCGAAGTACAACCTTCTACCGAAAGTCCAAAATGTTTAGCTCCTTCTGGGATTAAAGTGTGATATGAACCTACCCCTTCACAGTAATAACCATTTTCATAAGCCCATCTACTCATTTGAACTGGATCAACTTTTTTATCTGTTAGACTTGAAACTACTATTGCAAGAGAAGTCGGACCACAACCACTTCTTCCTATAGTTCCAGTCATTCCATAAGGTTCATCTTTCCATCTGGAATCAGCTTGATTATAATAAACAACTTCAGTAGAGCCATCTTTAAAAGATAACCCTGAAAAATCTAATCCACTGCTCTCTAAGTAACTCTTATCATTAGCATTTATTAATTGTTCATATCCATACTGACTTCTTATATTCTTAATTTGACTTAACTCATTTCCAAAGAAAATGCTACTTAACATTTCAAGTGGATTTGTAAGAATATATACAATAAAAGCCAAAATTAAAAGCACCGAAATAATCGGTGCCATTGATATAAATATTATTTTGTTTCTAGTTTCATCATCTTTTACAGCTTGGATTGCTATTTTAGCAATGGTGGCTGCTGATTTTGGATCTAGTGCCATGGTATTTACCTCCTTTGAATTTTATGAGTAAATCAGCACTTACTTAATAAGAATATTATTATTAATTACGGTTTTGCCTTATCCATATTTAATAACTCCAATGTTAATTGGTTAGTTAGTTTGTCCAATTTATTCATATGATCAATAGAATCCATATTTTTTAACATTTGAATTCTAGAATTCCTCACTTCATCACTATTATATTTGTAGTAATATTCTTCATATACGTCTCTATACTTTTCTTTGATTTTGTCGCAATCAATAATTATATTAGGAACAAACTTACCATCTATCTCCGAGTTACTGTCACAGATCAATAATTCCGAAATTTTTGCAAGAGCTTTATCTTTTGTTACCAAAACATAATTTTTACAGTCTATGTCTTCTATCTCTTTTGATAAATACCTTCCTGTTAATTCATTTATATACCTTAAATATGTCAAGTCCCAACTAATATTAAATACTTTTTTAACAAGTTCTAACTTCTTATTCACTTTCATCAAATTTTGAGAATTTGTAAATTCATCATCAGAAGAGAAAAGATAAAATATTATTGCCGAGAATTCATACAATGAAATTGCTTTAATCTCATAATGTGCAAATTCAAGTAACTCACTATATATTTTTCCTTATTTCTTTCACCATATAAATTAAGTAATATAAAAAATTTTGCAAGTATTACATATGCATAATTAAGTGCCATTAATGTATTTTTTATGATATTAGCCATATCAGGATTTTCAGGAAAATCTACAAAAGAATTATTATTAGAAATCACTCTATTAGAATATAATACATGTTTTCTAAGCTTCTTTAATGGCATGTTCATTATCTTATTCAATCCACTTTGTAATCTTCTATATTTCTCTTCAATAACACCTCCATTTACTCTATCAGTGGAAAGTTCAGTCAATGCATATTTAGCATCATATTCAATTCCTTCTTCTCTAATATAATTAATAAGGTTTAATAATGCATATTTAGATTCAATATCTAAGCTGGTAGGCTTATAATATAATTTCCCAATGTCTACTACAATATTAGAATCAAATATATATACTATTGGTAAATCTATTTTATTGAAATAAATGTTCTTTATCTTATAAATGTCTTTATCATTTATAACTTCCATAAATACCCTCTCCTTTTTAGTTTTTTAATTAATATTCATTCTCTGCTATAATAACAAGTTTATTACTTTGCAATTTTCAAAATCGGTGAGTTAATTTCACTCAATACTTCTTTAGTAACTTTTTGTGTTATTTTTTCAACAATTTTTTCATGGTATAAATCCCACCCTCCCTCTTGACTTATTTTGTGTAATTGAGCCGCAGTACCATACAATACTTTATTATCCTTCACAATTCTCAAACTACATTTTTTCATATTACTTCCTCCATTCACTATTAAATGATATAATAATAGCAAGCTTATTTTTTTAATGATATTTCAGAAATTATATTTTGTGTTTGCTTACACTAATCTAGAATAAAATATAATCTTGCGATCATCTACTATTAATTATAGTATTAGTTATTATTTTTACTAAGTACGAATTTTAGGATTTTCTACTTCTTTATAAAAATTATTAAATAAGTTTCTAGCTATCCTAATTTTTTTGTTATCCCAATGCTTTTCTTCATTTATAGAAAATAAAGGATAATTCTTATACAAAATTTTTATCAATTCATCTCTATTACTTTCAAGAATTGTTTTTTTCATGTCTATTTCTTTATTCAATATACTTTTTAAATATAATATATTAATTAATTTTTCTGTCTCTTCACATATCCCTTCTTTGTTTAATTTTGGCGATATAATGTCATCTATATATAAGTGCCTATGTGCTAAAAATCTATTTTCACAACTAAATATATTAGTCTTATTAATCGGATAATTAAAAGTAAATAATAATCCAAATTTAGTTAAATCAAATTCTTCTTCTACTCCGTTTTCAATTAATTTTGCTGCAATTTTATATATTATTTCAGTTGAATAATTTTTTCTATTTCATAAAAATCAATCATATTTTTTATTCGTTTTTGAGTAACATCTTCTTGCTTTAGATTAAAATAATATTTATCTATTTCATTATATAATTCAACAAATTTTGCATTTTTAACCTTCTTAACATAACAAATTTTTTTACTAATTATAGTCTTTAAAAGTTCATATTTATTAATATTATCTAATTGCATAAAATGAAATTCATTTAACCTATACCCCTCTATACGTTTATCTATAGTACTCATATCCGCAAGTTCTAGCCCTTTTAATTCTTGTATTTTATTCTCACTAAATTTGTATTCTAACTCCTGAATTAAATGTGTTTTATAGTAATTCGTATATTTTATTGTCCTTTTAAATGACTGATATTCCAATTCCTTATTGTAATCAATTAACCATTGTCTCAACGACTTTGTTTGATAACTCTCATACATATTATCCTTTAATACTTCAAGTGAAACCTGCATAATAAAATCATTTAATGATATATGACCTGAAAACAGATAATTCATTTTTTTGAAATCAATAATATTAAACATTTTTTCTAGAATTATATTTTTTATTTTATCAACACTCATAGTATCCCTCCTAATTTCTTTTGATTTATTTCTTAATTTTAACATTTATACAAATTTCATTCTATGGCAAGTTACTTATGCCTTATTAAAACTTTAAATATAATTTTACCTTCCCCCAGCCTTCCCCATATACTCAAATTTATATTCAGGTATCTCAAACACCACGTGAAGCCTCTTAGAACCTATCATTAATAAAGCATTTCCTCTCTTTTTACTAGCAAGTAGCTCTTCCTCTGCATCTGTTAAATTATAGAGTTCCTTTGTTTCTTGTAGATTTCTGCCATCTGTACCCATTATGATTTTAAAGCAAGGTATATCAAGCAGTGCCTGTCCATACATTTTTATTTGTGGATCAAGAAAATCTACAACTGAATGGCTTATTATAGCAACTCCTGCTTCGTATTTTCTTGCTCTCTTTTCAACATTTCTTAAAAAGACTAGGCTTTGAGGTACATTGTTGTCAATCATAAGATAAGCTTCATCGCAGATTAACAGTACTCTTTCATTTCTGTCTTTACTCATTTCCTGCCAACACCAGGTAAGAATATTAAAATATTGAGTTCTTTTAATATTATCATTAGTATTTTGTAAATCATGGGTGTCAAGACAAATGCATCTTGTATTGGTCTTAATAGAGCTATATCCATTCCAAAAAAAAGAATCACTTCCCATTGCTATATCTTTTAAAAGCAGAGCAAGGTCATCATAAATATTAGCTTCACTTTCTTTTCTTGTTTTTTCTTTTTCTTTTGCTTTTTTACCTATCAAATTATATAAGTCTAAAAACATAGGGAAATCTTCATTACTAAGTTTGGTTATATCTGTATCCCAAGTTATGCTAAAGTTATTATATAGCTCAATTAAGCAATCTTTAAGAATAGCTCTTTCTCTATCTGTTAAGGATGGAATGTATAAGCTAAAGAATATCTCTAAATTCTTAATGTAAAGAGCCATATCTCCCATTCCCTGACCCTCATCTTTATAAACTTCATCATTATCATCTACTGGTGTTGGTCTTATTTGAAGTGGATTTATTCTTCCATTGCTGCCTCCACCTGCGTTAATCCAATCTCCATTCAAAGCTTCGCATAGCTCTTTGTATTCTCTTTCTGGATCTACAAATATAATTTTACTGCCTTTCATATATTCAGATAAGGCTATATGCTTAACTGCTGTAGACTTTCCAACTCCTGCTACGCCCATTATAACCATGTTAGTATTGGTTCTATCATTTCCTCTTTTCCAAGTATCCAGTATAATTAATCCTCCACTAGAATCTCTTGCAAAATAGTAACCTGTTCCATCATTATAACCGCTCGATGAAAAAGGAAATCCACCTACAAAGGTGGATAGAGGAACTATTCTGCTTACAATCTGCTCAATATTTTCATCTGAAGTATAAAAAGGTGAACAGTTTTTAAATGCATGTTCTTGCAAGTTCGATAGGTTTCTTGGCTTACATTTACTCATGGCACAGGTACTTTCCGTTTTTCTGCAAACCTTATTAAAACTTTCATCTTCTCTTGATATTGGCATAATAGTAATTCCCATAAATCCAACTGTTTCACCATTTTGGTCTATTTGCACCATTATCTTTTCTCCATCTAAAGCTGACCTTTCTGCCCTTTTCTGAGCTAGTGGATCTTTAGCACTTTCAGCTGCTCCACGACTTTGTATTACATTTCTTGAAAGACTTTCGATAAAAGAAGAATTATCAATTGGCTTAAAGGTTATACTGACAATTGTACTTGGTATATTGGTAATTTTAGAAAGCCACCCATAATCAACTTTTTGAGGATATTTAACTATTCCATATACTTTTCCCGTATTTTCACCTATAACTAAGCTGTTTCTTTTTATTTCTAGCCCCATTGGAGTAATTATATTTAGCAAGGATTTATTTAACAAAATTTCTTGATTTAAGTTATTTTTATTTTTTATCATTTTCACATCTCCATTTCATCTTCAAATTCATCCTTTATAAACTGATTTTCAGGCAATCTCTGAGGATTAATAGGCCTTCCTATCTCGTAGCTATCCATTATTTCTTTTCTATAAGCTTCTTCTGTTTCATAATAAATTGTCTCCATAACCTTACCTGTCATGGAGTAAAATTCAATCTTCCCATAATACTGTTTCTTTGCCATTTATAACTCGCCCTTTTCTCTTAAAAAATAGGGATAGTGGCTTCAAACTCACTATCCTCAATATTTGTATAAGCTGGATTATTAATAAGATTACATAGCCTTACTATATCCTGCTGCTTTAATATTTCACATTGTATATTTCCACTTTCAAGCTTTGACTTAAATTCATAGCATCTTTTAGATATTTCTCTTTCAATATCTTCTTCATACTTTTCCCAAAGCATTATATAAAACTGCCTTTCAACAACTTCTCCCGATAGAGCATAATTACTCATTACAAGCATTTCATTTCTTAGCAAATCCTTTTGCTTTTGATCTGCGCTATTTGAAATAATGCCAGTATACTCATTTATAAGTGGGGAAATATCTACTGGTCTTGATACCGCTAAAAACTTGTAAGACTTTTGTTCACTTGAAAGTTCTGCTGTAAGAGTTTTGCATAAAAGCTTTTTTTCTCTTTCTGATAACAAATCAATACTTATAGGATTAATTTTTATATACATGATAATGTGACTATCTCGTGTATATAAATATCGTTCTTTAATATCTTTTACATTTACAAACTCATTAGCAGTTTTTTGTTCTTCATCTTCTGCATTTTTAGCCTTCCTACTGCTTTTCTTTAGAAAAAATAATATTATCCCACCAACTACTAAACAAAGTAATATTATTAGAATAGGTATAATACGCTGCATTTTAAAGCCCTCCTATAATCCCATTTCATCTTCATAGTCTGGTATATAGACATCCATAAAAGCTGAATCCTCTACTTCTTCCTGCGAATAATGCTCTGGTTCCCTAAACCTTTCATAGTACTTTGAAATCTGTTCATCACTTAATGACACTGATTCCCCTTCCTCATTAAATCCGTAAAGAAAAAACGTACCAGCAATTATATCTCTGCCGATACGCCTATTTCCTTCAAGCCCTTGTATTTTACCTTCTTCATTACAAACAAGACTTGTATTATCATCTAAATCTACCATTTCTATTGAACCGCCAACTAATTCCTGCATGGGTTCCAACCCACTTTCTATTTCAGCAACATAAGGTCTTGCTTTAGGTGGTACTATTAATACTCTCATATTTTTTCAACTCCCTCTTTAAAATTGTGGGCCTATATGCCAATCATCATATAAGCTTCCCTTTATATTTACATAATCATTTACATTTGTTGAAAGCATTCCATCTGGTGTCCATACATCTATAACTTCTGCATATACAGAATATGTTCCATCTGGATACCATATTGGCGTGAAATGTGTTCTATTGTTGTAAGTAGAGTACTTATTTTTTCTAAGCTGAAAACTTGAATAATAGCCGCTATTTATCATATCAAGTACTCTATCATAAGTTTGATAATTAAACTCTGGATAATAAGATATTACATTTTGAGCTCCAGTTATTGCTGAAGCTGGTGCATTTGAATTTAAATTAGTAACTACATTCAAATTTATCCCATATCCTGACTTCATAGTTTTTGAATAGGCGGTAGGAGCTTTACTATCTGGCTTAACATTCATAGTAGCTGAAAAATTAGCATAGTATGCTATCCACCTGTATTTCCAATCTCCCCTGTCAACCCACTCTCCATTATCTTCCCAATGCCCTGAATCATCACCATCACTGACCCAATCCCAATCAGATTCCCACACCCATTTTGGCTCCCAATAGCAATCCCATTCTCCCCAAGTTGCAGATGTTTTTTCTACTTTACTTGGAATATTTGATTGAGAAAAATTATTATTTTTATCGTTTGCTGTTGGATTTGGTGGCGTTTTTTCTTTTAATTCAACAATATTAGCAGTAATAGAAGAACTTTTTGCAGCTGCTCCGCTTACACTTACTGCAATACTTAATGTTTGTGGTGTTTTAGGCGTATGCCATTTAAACCAAACTTTTTGTGATTCTCCTTCAGGAATATAAATATTATTTAATGTATAGTTTTGTCCGTTTACACTAAAGGTTACTGAAATAGGATTATCAGGTGTTCTTCTCTTATCCGTTTTTACAGTTATTGAACTGATAACATCTGTATCGCATCTATATTCATAGGTATTACTATCAACATCTACACCTTTATCCGCATCAGAAAATCTTACAATTCCAATTCCTAGATAACTTTTTATCTCTTCATCAGATACCTTTTGATCACTTCCTCCTGACCATGCTGGAAATCCCATATCAGAAGTTTGTAAATATAAAGCTAAAGGTAAATTTTTATGAGTTAAACTTACCATATAAGCTCTAAGCTGTCCTCCTAAAGCTTCATCGTATAAAGCTGCTTCATGTGCAGTCATTGCCATATATGCACCTTGAAAAGTGAAATAAGCTATAGGTTCAAGTAAAACTTTATAATCTCCATTTATAAGATTTTCATAGCTCATTCCTGTTATATCAGAAATCAATTTTAATGCATATTCTGAACAGAAATATTTTTTAGTTGCTTCTATATTTATTGAATAACTGCTTGAAGCAATTATTCTAGGCAAAGGTTCTGAAGGTTGATATGAAACGTATCTATTTACTTGTGGACTTAGACTATCTCCATTTCTATATTGAATTTTAGATACTTTGCCAAAATGCACAATAGATGATGGCTGATTCTGATTAGAAAAATCAATCGGTTCTGTAACTGGCATTTGATCCTTTGTTCTTATTATAGTTACTCTAACTCCATCATTACCTGGATTCCAGAAATTTTGAGAAGAGCCATTTCCCATTCCGCCTCCTCCACCATCAAAATTTCCATCTCCTACTGCATAAGCATTGCTAGGAATTGAAAACAACACCATAAGCAAACAAATTAGAAATGCTGTTATTTTCTTCATTTAGTTTCACCTCCAAAAAATTAGAGAGTACAGTTTTATCTATACTCTCTTCACAAATTAAAATATTCAGTTTTATTTAATCCATTTTTCCTACTTGTTTATTTATATCTCCTGATGAGTTTACTTTAACACTACTATTAGAGCCACTATCCTTTACCCATCCAAAACCTGGGACATATACCTGACCACTGCTATTTTTCTCCCCACCCTTTGGTGTTGTATCAGCATTGGGCTTTACTTCCTTTTCTGTGTATGTTGGTACTTTATTTTTATCTGTAATATTATCTTGCGTTTTAGGTTTTTCTTTTGGGGGATCTGGCTTTTTAGGTGTTTCTTCTTTTTTTGCTGATTCATTGCTTACAACCTGTGGACTTATAGCATCCGAATTATTTTGAGTTTTCTTTTCTGCACTATCATCAATAGCAGGAGTTACTTCTTTTTTATCATCAGCATTTGTAACCTCATTAACATTAACTTTTTTATTTTCCTCTGTTAAAACTTTATTATCTTTCGCTACACTGCCTTTATTAGTATAAGCTATTAATCCTATTCCAAGTCCTAAGGCAATAATAAGCAATACTGATACTGTCATATTCTTCTTTAAATTAAAATTAAGTTTTCTCATTCTCGTTTCCTCCCTTAATTTTTTTACATAAGCAGTTTTTTTACGCTTGTTAAAAAATAAACATATTTTTTGTACTTTGTCCAGATATTTTTTATAAAATTTTATCCACATTTTACCCACACGCTCTTTTGTGGATATGTTTATAACTTAGAATTTTTCCGTATAACCTGCATCAACTTTTAATGTGATTTGCAATGTAGGCAGTTTATTCCATCCAAAAGATGAAGGTACCTCTAAATCAATTATAGCCTGAGCTTTAAACTTTTTAGCATTCTCTGGATCTGATGGTGCTAATGGAGCATTTACAAAACTTATCTTTAAATTTGAAAGCTTATACTCCTCTTCCTTTGAAGTGTATTTAGTATGGTAATCTCCTTGCTTTTCTAATCCTAAAAGCTTATCAAGATATCCATAAACATCTCCTGTATCAATCTTACTTTCCCATAAATTCGAAGAAGATAAAGTATAATCTCCGCTATATCCTTCACGTAGTCCATTGTAAATTTCATCATAGTTTTGAGAGGCTATAGATATTATAGAAGTTTGAAGTGCATCACGAACTCCCTTAGCTATAAGCTGTAGCCTCATATATTCTGATACAGCACTAAATATTATCATAAGAGCTAAAACCAATGCACAAGCAAGTGGTAGTGCATTTCCTCTTTTTTCTTTCAATATCCTTTTTACTTCCAATACACTTCACTCCTTCCTGTAGCCTTTGAATTGATCTCTATAGGAAAAGATCCAAAACTAAAAAATCCTATATCAACTGTACTTGATACATTGACAGTCATTTCATCATTTAACTGCACTTTATTTGTTCCACTAATGTAATCTGCTTGCCATGTTATTTTAGGGCTTATACCAGTTTGTTCATTTAAGCTTTCTGCCTTTACACTAATTTCTGTTCCAACCCTTCCTGTTATTTCTGCTGTTCTCATAATTTCCGTCGCATAAGTATTTAATTGATTTTTAGCTACAAATACAGGAAATAATTTAACTGCAAAGGCAATTACAAGCATAGCAGCTAAAACAATTACTACTGTATCCACATAACCTTCACCTTTCTTCTCTTTTAATAATCTCACTGCTACCACCCCCTAGAACAATTTTCCCATTGTATTCATTATCTGAATTCCCATTACTGCTAAATACATAAAAACAAAACACATAAGCATTGCAAATGAATATTTTCTTATTTTAGCTGGCTGTTTTGCTGCTATGGTTTTAAGTCTTTGAAGTTCTAATTGCTTTAAATCATGAGCTAGCATTTGAAAATATACAACCCCATCATCACCACGAAGCACACTTATAAGACCTCTTACAACTTCAGACAATGCCGAACTTCCTAATCTTGTTTCAAATCTTGTCAAAGCTCCCTCAAAACTTCCTGATTTCATATCTGCTACAGTTATCTCAAGTTCTCTTTTCATTGAAGCTCCTGCATTTTGTTTGTAGGATTCAAGAATCGATAGTATATCTCTACTTGCCTTCAATTCTTGAGTAAGAGTAGCTGCAAACCTTGGAAGTTCGTATTCTATTTCTTCTCTTTTATTTTTAACCTTATCCTCAGCGGTTTTTATTTCTTTAAAATATACCGCAACTGATAGAAACACTGTTACTGGTGCTATTATTGGAAAAATAAATAAAGCAGGAATAATACTCAAAAGTACTAAACCTGCTTTAACATAAGCTTTTGCTATATATGTTTCTGGTGTAAGATTTATTTCTGCTGACTTTAGTGTTGCTATAATCTTTCTTCTTTTGTAATCATTAAGCTTTATCATTTTTGAAAGCTTTACTGACATCCTGAGAATGTATACTTCAAAATTATGAGTTTTTTTCTTTTCTCTCCTGCTAATACTTAATATTGCCCTTGAAGCTTTAATCTCTGGAAACTTTAATATATCTGCAATTATCATGTAAATTCCAAAAGAAAATAGACAGGAGAATATAAAAAATATAGTTAACATTTTTTCACCTCGCAAAAACACGCAGTGCTTTTGCTCTGCGTGTAAAATTATTAAATATTATCTTAGTTCTATATGAATTTCTTTTCCTAGCCCTTTTGCAAGCTTACTTAAAAAATCTAAAGAAGGATTGTAATTTCCACTTTCAAGCCTGCTAATATTTGATTTTTGAGTTCCCATTCTGGAAGCTAATTCTTCTTGTGTTAAATTTAATTCTCTTCTTGCTCTTATTACTTCAGAAATCAACTCATATCGTGGCTTTAGCTTATTATATTCTTCTTTGAATTCGCTATCCTCCATAAGCTCTTCTTTAATAATAGAGAAATCAACACTTGCTTTACTCATCTTCACACCTCTTTTCAAAATCTTCTTTATATCTTTTTGCTTTTTCAAGTTCTAGCTTTGGCGTTTTATCTGTCTTTTTAAGAAATCCATTCAGCAATACAAAAGTATCTCTATGATAAGTGAAGTAAAATATTCTTGATGCATCTGATCCCAATTTTATTCTTAATTCATATATTCCCTTGTATTGTTCCCCTTTAATCGGTTTTACATAAGGTTCTTTTAAATAAATGCCATGCTCTTGTAAAAGTTCTATTTCACTATATGCTTTTGCTCTCATTTTAGGTGAGAGTGACGATAAAAACTCCATTACAGGGATGTTACCATTTTCTCTTTGGTAGAATTCAACCTTCCAATCCACATTTATATCTCCCTCTTATTTAATATATGCATTTATTAATTGTATGTTATCATATATGATAACATCAGTCAATGTTTTATCTCCTGTACTCTACAGGCTTGGTCAACTTTATTACAGCTGCTAATGATACAAATATTACAGTAGTACAAATAGCAAGTATTGCTTTACCAAAACTTGTAAACATCAAAGTCTGGTACCATTCTTTATTTAGAAAATACATTAATGGTATATTTCCTATCAAAAGAATAGTCATAGTTATAAATTCTTTCATTGGCTCATAAAGAAGATAATCTAGCTCTGCTCCTACTATTCTCATATCTGAAAGCTTAGATACAATAGGTGTTAAAGTATTTTTCAAATTTTTATCTTCCTGACAGGCAATTACTGCATCTATCCATTCTCTAAATACATCATTATCTATTTTTACTTTCAAACTTTCCAGTGCCAATTTAATGTTTGAGTTTATAAGCTTTGTTTGTGTCAAAAAGCTTTTAAAAACATCTGAAACTGGTGGATTTATATAAGTTATATTTTCATCTACTGCGGTTAATATACTTTCACTTCGCATATAGGATGTAGTTATTACTGAGAGAGCTGTTTCAAGTTCTGCATTAAGCTGCTTTTTAAAAAAGTTTGCTGTGAACTTTATATACCAGAAAGGTATTAATGCGAATCCTATACCAAGTACTGGAACTAAGAAAAAGTTATTCATAGAAACTGCTATAATTATTCCCATTACAAATAAGAAAAAAGAAATAACACAAAGACTTGAAAACTTTTCTGTTTTCCCTGTAATCTTTAGTATTTCTTTTGTTTCCATTATGAGAAGTTTTATTCCCTTAGGCTTTTTCTTATTATTTGCTTCCGTAATCATTGCCTTCATTGATTTTTTCTTTCCCTTAAACTTACCTGCAATTGTTTCTAGAAATTCAAATGGCGATAGTTCTAATAATACAAAACTTCCTGCAATAATTCCTAAAAAAGCTATAATCTTTAGCAATGTCATTTTGATTCACCTTCTTCTACTTTTGTTTTAGTAATAATACTTTCAAGCACATTTAATGGCATACCATTTTCAAGAAGTCTTTTTTGTAAACTGCTTGATATGTTACCTACTTTTTCGTAATCTCCTATTATTTTTAGCTTTCCACTTACCACTTTATTTTCTTTAATGTTATAACGAAAAAGAGTATGAATTTGTCTTTTACCATTAGGCATTATTTCACACTCTGTTATTTCCATTATTTTTCTTGAATTATCTTCGAGCTTTTTTGTAAATAGAACAATTGGAAAAGCTTCTGTAACCAAAGAATATAATGTATCGTCATTTATATCATATTTCATTTTACATAAGGTCATCATACGAAAATAAGTAGCTTCACAGGAATTTGCATGAGTAGTAGTTATTACAGCATGTCCAGTTCTTGCTGCTTCCTGAGCTGAAAAAGATTCTTCACCCTTCATTTCTGCTACACATATATAGTCAGGGTTAAAGGTCAAAGCACTTTCTAAAAGTTTTTCCTGATCTATATTTTGACTTTTATCTTCACTATATCTTGTTACTGTATGAACAACATTATTTATAACATTTCCACTTTCATCAGTCTTTACAAGATCAAATTCTCTTGTGCCATTTTCTATAGTAAATATTCTTTTATCATCTGGAATAGTTGATAATAACCAGCTCATTAAAGTTGTTTTTCCTGAAGATGTAGCACCTGTAGCACACATACTTATGCCATATCTTAAACATATGCTTAAAAAATCAAGCATTTCTCCTGTGGCTGTGCCATTATTAACAAAATCCTCTTTTGATAATTTCTGTGGATTTACTATACGAATAGATGCAGAAACTCCTTTATCATCATCTATTACTCCAGTTCCAAATACAGTTATTCTTATTTTATTTGATAAATGACCTCTTACTATTGGTTGTGAATTATCTAAAATCATTCCTGACTTATGAAGCAATCTCCTTAATACGTCTATAGCATGTTCAGGAGAATTAAATTTATCTTCTGTTGGCAGTATATCTCCATTAGTATAGGTTATTTTTATGTCCTGCCATTGGTTTATATTTATTTCTTCTACATCTTTTCTAAATAAATATTTTGTAAGGAATGAGAACTCAACCATTTCAGAATATAGCTTTTCTATTAATTCATCAAAGGATAATCCTTCAACTCCTAAAGAATTATCTAAAATGTATTTTGATATATAAGAATTTATCTGTTCTTTTTGCTCTTCTGGATTATCTGAGATGAGCATAGAATATTTGCTAGAAATATATTCTTGAGCTTCTTGTAATATTGTTTGAAACTCTTTTTTATTTTTTCCTGTATTAAAAAATAATGCTGCATTGTTCACTACTTAGCTCCTCCTTTCCCATACGCAATTACTTTTTTAAATAATGAGATTTTCTCTTCATTCATTTTTGCTTTTCTAACTATTGGTGCTTTTTCTCTACTGATTTTTTCAGATGTTTCTCCCATAAGAAATGAAGCTAACCTTCTTATAGCTTCTTTATATTCTTGGCTATCCTTAGAATTCAAATCATTAAATAGTTCTCTGCTTAAAAATTTATTTTCTAGTTCTTCTACAAAAGGAAGTTCGTAGCTTATACCTTTATATAACTCTTTTATCTGCTCTACAGGCTCATTTACTTTCATATTTGATAAAACCTTTATATGCTTATCTAAGTTAAATTTTCTGTCTGCAAGAAGTGGCAAATAGGAATTGAAATAAGAAACTGCTTTTAAATTACTGCTACAAAATCTTACTACACTATCTGCCATTTCAAGAGATACTGCCGATAATATGTCGTAAGCAAAAACACTTGAACAATCTATAACAACATAATCTGCTAAATGCCTTAAAAGTATTAAAAAATCTACTGCTCTTTCCTTTGAGTATTCAGCATAAGTAAATATGTTTTCTCCTTGTGTATATCCTAATAAGCTTATATACTTGTTTTTATCTAAGGTAATGCATTTTGAAAGTATGGTTTCTTGGTTAATCTCTGGTGCTGAAAGAATACTTCCAAGGGATTTTTCTTCACCTTTTACACTTGGTAGCAATGTCATAATCATAGGAGAAAATATATCGCAAAATACCAATATTACATTTTTCTTCTTTAAAGATATTTCTTTCGCTATTCTTATAGCTCCAGTGGTTTTACCACTGGATGGATTCCCCCATACTGCAATAATTTGATTATTTTTCATTCACATTTGCCCCCTGACCTAAGGATTTATCTAAAGTATTACCACTTGTCTTATTGTCTGTTTTTTCATTAAAAATATTATTCTGTGCATCTAAAAACTTTTGGGCATTTTCTTCTGTTCCTCTATAGACTAAGGATACATAAATTTTACTTTGATTTTCTAATTTAGCAAGGAGTTTAGCTTGAACTTTATTTACTAAAAGTGTAACTGTTGATGGCAGTTGATTTTCTGTATCATTACTGTTATCCTTGTTATTCTTGTTATTTTGTGAGTAAACATTATCTGAACCTTTGCTTGTAGTTACTGCCAATACCTTAACATATTGAAGCTCATTTGGTACTATAGTTTCTCTTAAATCACCATAATCAGAAGCAATTATAGAAATAATATCTCCTGCCTGAAGCTTACCTGAAAGTCCAGCTGCAAAACTCTTTATTGTTATAGAAATAGCTTCGCTATTACCATCAAGACTATAAAGATATTTATTTTCTGCTAATGGACTACTGGAAACTTTACTGTTTAAAATATAGTCACCTTTACTTAAATCTGCTGTAGCATATTTTCCTACAACACTTTCTTTATCTCTTAATACATCCTTCGGCAGATTATATCCACCTATTTCAACAGTTTCAAGCTTATCTGAACTTATGATATCTCCCTTTGAAACATCTTTTGCTATTCTTATAATCTTAACCTTTGATTGTAAGGCGTTGTTATATAATGGAGTAACAGCAAAGCATATGATAAGTGATAGTATAATTGATGAAAGTCCTACAATAGTTCTATTTTTTAATAAATTTTTCATTTTGAAATGCCTCCTTAAAATAATAAATAAGTTAAAAAGCACCCTATTGAAAGATACGGTGCAAGTGGGAATGATATTTCTTTATCCTTATTTTTAATTTTGTAATAAGCTATGTTAATTAATACAGCAAGTGTAAGTCCAATAAAACTTCCGATAAAGCCTCCTTTCAGTCCCAAAAAAAGTCCATTAGCAGCCATAAATTTAATATCACCGCCTCCTATTCCATCACCTTTTATAAATGCAGTTATTAAAAATGGTATTGGAACAATTAAAAATCCTAAAATAGAGTTAAAAGAATTTAAACTGCATAAACTCAGAAGTATTATAAGTACATGAACCTTATCTGGAATTATCTTATTTCTAATATCTACAATACTTGCATAAGTTAAAATTAAGGCATAAAAAAAGCCTCTCAAAACAATCAAATTCCAAAAGGCTATTTTAAATGCATCCTTCATCTTTTATCTATCCCCCATTCATCTAAATATTTGTACCTATAAATCTTCTGAGATTTATAGAACTTAACCATAAATTTCATCTGATCTACAACTGAAATATTTGTTTGATCTTTTGTTAGCATCATCACTGAACCTGCTATTGAAGACAAAATAAATACTACACAAAATGCTGTACTCTTTGAAATAAAATATATTACTGCATCTATAATTGCTGAAACTAAAGACGCAATTATGGCTTTTAAAAGTTCCTCCTTCCCAAAGCCATCAAAAATCTCTGTTCTAGTTTTTAATCCAAGTGGAATATATAAAGTTTCTTTTTCTTCTAGTTCCATTAAACTCACTTCTTTCTATTCAAGAATAATATCCTAATATTAATTCTTTAATCTGCCATATGCTTTCAGCTAGAATGTAGAAAAGCACTGTATTCTTAGCTCTTCTCTTATACATAGAAAACTCTTCCTCAGAAGTTCCCATTTTTATAAAACAATAAATAATCCTTAGTACCGCACCAGCTCTTATTAGCATAATGAAAGCATCTGCCATTTCTTTAATTAAATCCACTATTTAAAAGCTCCTTTCGCTATCTGTACCAATCTTACGGATTGATATATGGTTCCCATAACTCCTGAACCTTGACCACCAGATATAATAATAAATTCTTGAAGGAACCTAGGTGTTTTAATTGCAAGTATCAAAGCTGCTATTCCCCAAAACACATGTGTATTTAGCATTAATGCAACTCCTGCTTTTGCTAGTACTATTTGAACCATAACTGCAATGGTTGATTGAAAAAACTTCTGTATATAAGTTCTAAAAACACCTCTATCTGCATCTAACATTCCAACACAAGCTAATGGAAGTCCTATACGTAATATTAATATTTCCATACCTCTCATTAAAAATTGAAGATATAGTAAGAAAAAGCATATGAAAAATATCAAAGATACGATAGCAGTAAATAGACCAGCACTTGATATACCTGTGATTACTGCTGAAAAATCTGTTTTCATTCCTTTGCTTATCAAATTAATGACTTTATTGGTTAAATCCTCAACTACAGTAGTTAACCACAGATATAATGTTGGGAAACTTACAGCTATTGCAAGAGCTTTAAAAAATCCTGTAAGAAAAACTAAAGGGTCAGCATCTGCATCCCCTTCTGTCCATAATATATACTGTTCAAAGCCTTTCTTTAAGAACTTTAGAACTATAAGTGAGATTCCAAATCCTAAGAAAATATTAAATACCTCTGTAAATCCATTAGTTCCTATTAAAGTATCCATATATCTTTCTGCGTGAAGAGCTATTGGTACAAGATCATTTAAAAGTGAGTTTACATATACCAAACAACCACTAAGAATAGCTGCTATAAGCATTACAAACAAGGCTTCCAAAAATACTCACCTCCATTTTTTAAGGCTTGCGGTTAAAATATCGCAAGCCTTAATAGAAATTTATTTTTCTGTATATTCATCAATTGTTAACCTTTAAAATTGAACATTTCAGTTATTCTTTGAGTTAAAGTTGGCAATACAGTATCTTTAAATAAAAGATATAAGCCTGAAAGCACCAGTGCCCCAATTACTACTGACATAAGTATTTTTACTGCTGTGTCAACAAAGCCTTCTCCACTCTTGCTTTTTAAAACTTGCTTTATTGAATTAACCTTATTTATTGATCTTATTTGCATTATTAACATTAAATTTTTCATTGAACATTCCTCCAAAATTATATTCTACAATTAGCCTTTAAAATTAAACATTTCAGTTATTCTTTGTACTAAAGTTGGTAATACAGTATCTTTAAATAAAAGATATAACCCTGAAAGCACCAGTGCCCCGATTACTACTGACATAAGTATTTTTACTGCTGTGTCAACAAAACCTTCTCCACTTTTACTTTTTAAAGCTCCCTTTACTGAATTCATCTTATTTACCATATTCCTTTGTGTGCTTAATACTAATTTTCTCATTACTGATACCTCCGTTAATTTATTTATAATATCCAATTATCAAATTTAAAGTAGCTGAAGCTATAACCGCTCCAATACATGAAACTATAGCAACAACAATTCTGTTGTTCCATTTCTTTTGATCCATTTCATCAGCAGCACTTCTTCTTATAAAAAAATATATAATTAGAACTCCTGCCGCAACTGGTGAAAGAATCATCAGCCAAGTAGTTGCATCATTAATAAGTTTTTCTGTCCCTTTTGCTAAATTACTATCTCCTATACCTTCTGCATAAGCTGTTGTACTATTCATAAGCAGAAAATACATAGATGTAGCAATTAAGCAAATCTTTTCTTTAAGATTTTTGATCTTACTTTTAATTTTCCTCATTATAAAGTCCTCCTGAATTCTTACTTTCCTCATAGAAATATCCTGATTGAACCTTTGAAAATTGTGATTTCATTTCTCTTTGGGTATTCTTTATTAAATTCAGTTCTTCATTTGCTGCATAATAAAGCCATATACCCCATAAGTCCATATCAAGCATAGTGATGTTTCTCGCTATTCTTCTACCCTGTCTTAATTCTCTAACCTTTCTGTTATGTTCCTTATCTCCAAGTCCAAACATTTTATTGAAATTCCAAGCTGCTAAATCTGGTGAATACATAATTGAAGGATTATTTCTTGAAGTAATTAAACTGTAAGGTCTTGAAATTTTTCTTATTTCATCTGCTGCAAGTAAGGCCCTATGAGTTAAATTAATACTTTGTGAACTAGATGGAGTAGAAAATTTTGCATGAGATGAACTTAAAGAATAAGTAGACACTGTATAATTCCCAAGTTTTTTTGATATTTCCTCAAGAGTTTCAATATCATCTGCCTGTAGGTAAATCCAATTTTCACAGTTTCCTTTAATGGTTTTAGCCACCTCCTTTCCATACTTTTCATCAAGCTGAGCAAAACTCTGTAGAAATAAATTAAACCTGATCCCTCTTCCACCACCAACGGTAAGCTTATTAGAGAAATCAGGTATTTTAGCAAAGTTTCCAAATTCATCAAGTAAGAAGTTAACTCTATTTTTTAATCTACCACCTCTTTCATCTGCGCTTTTAACTAGCTCTGCATAGTGTTGTGAAACAAAAAGGCTTGCTAAAGAGTAATAAGTAGTTTTCTCATCTGGAAGTATTATGAATATAGCTCTTTTTTTACTTCCAGTTTCTTTTGGATTATATTCACTTAGATTTGTCATTGAATTAATTAATGGATTTGTAAAAAGTCTTAGAGTTGTAAGCGCTGCTGTGTAAAAGCTTCCTCTTGTTTTACTTGGAGCTACCTCAGATATAGCAAGGAGTGCTTTTGCAGGATGAGATGCATTTAGCTTTTTAACATATTCTATAATTGGCATAGTTGTCCCAACCATTTTACACATCTCACTTATGAAATAATAAACATTGGTCATATTTTGATATTTTCTATTGTTACCTTCCTTGTTGTCATAAACTACACTCATTATGCTGCTTGCAATAATTGAAGCTTCTCCATCAGTCCATATCCTCTCGCCTTTAGCTTCACCTACAAGCTGCGATGTTAAGTCCCAGGTTGCATCAATAGCTCTTGCAATATCATTATTATCTATAGCATCAATTACAGGCTGAAGAAAATTATATCTGCTACTTTTCTGTGGATTTTTAAAATCAATAGCTATAATCTCATATCCCAATCTTTCTAAATAAGGATAAGTGTATTCGTAAAGCTCACCCTTAGGATCACTTAAAACCATGCTTTCACCTGATAGTGCAATAATCCCTATGCTTTGCAGCACTATAGTCCTTGTTTTTCCTGAACGTGTAGCTCCAATGCATAATGTGTGGACATCATCTCCTATATAATATATTTTTTCACTTCCCTTCTGCTTTTTATAGCCTAAGACTACCCCACCCTGCGATAAAAGAATTTTGTCTGATTGTACTGAACCTGCTGCGGTTTTATCTTTCCTTTGAATATTTCCTTTCTGTTCTTCCACTGCAAGTTCTTCTTGTGCTTCTTTACCTTTTTCTTGTTCTTTTTCATTTTCATTGTTTACTTCACACCTTTCATTAATTTCTTTTAAATCATCGTATCCTTGTTCTATTAATGCCTTTACCCTGCTGTCATCTGTATTTAGAATAAAGCTATCAAAAGCTGAATCCTTCTCATTTTCTGCAAGCCACTCAGCAGAACCAAATTGCTTTTGACCTGCTGGCACTGGTGTTGAAATTTTAGGAGTTATCTCCCTTAACTCACTCTGATACGGCTTATCATTGGCAAAATAATAAAATATTGAAAATAGAATATTAAATCCATTAAGGCATAAAAAAAGCATCAAGTGCTGTTTACTTGACGCTATACTCTGGATACAAGTTATTAAGTTTGGAATTTTTAGTATTGTCATTTGCTTTGAAAGCAGCTGATGAACTATAGTTGAAAAATAAATGTTTAGAAAAAGCCCACTCAATAGGATGAGCAGACTTATAATAAGCTTTTTGGTTTTATATTTCATTGGGCAATTCTCCTTTGTTAATTGAATTTTGTGGATAAAAATAAGACCTACAATTAGATAGATCTTGTTCTTATGTATAATTATTTTAATTCTTTAATACTATTATCTATTAAATAAACTAATTTAGGATCTATTACTATATATTCTTTGGGAACACTAACAATTTGTTCATTATCGCATATTAGTCCATAATCCTTCATAATCTTAATATATGAATTTGCAGACTGTGTACTAAATTTAAATTCTGATACTAAATCACTGCTTTTAAATGTCGTTTTTCCAACTTTAAGTATTTTCTTAACGATGCTTACAATGTCTTCTTTAGTTCCAATTTTGGAAGGGAATACTGAGTAATAATCATATTGTCTACAATATTTAATTTCTGCTTTATGAATATTATCCATCTGAAACACTTTACTTTGAGGATTACTTATTGATTGTTCATCATAAATAGCTGAAAATAAACGTATTAAATCTCTTGGTGACTTATTTACTAAATATATTAGATCTTCTAAGCACTCTTCCTTTTCTAACAAGTTTTTATAATCATAAGGCTTATTAATAGCAAAGTGTGCCAATCTTTTTTGCAATATATTAATTGTATCCTCGTTATTCCAAGATACATCAATAGGTTTAAATTTATCAAACCGTATCCCATCTTCATTTAGCTTTCTTTTTATGTCATTCCATATACTAAATACTAATGATAATTCTTTCGTATATAATAAGTCCGTATCCTTTAACATTTGCACAGTGAAATCTACAATATTATTTATTTTTCCACCTAGCGCTTTAAATTCATCAATTCTATCAAAAAATATTACTGTATTTTTAAACCCAAGTTTTTTTATAATAAAAATTAACTCTAGTAACATATCTTTTAGTAACTTATAATTTGATAAAAAATACTCTTCCTTTTGTTTTTTATTAATTTCTTCTAACTTTAAGTCAGGTATGTATTTCTTATAAAAATCCAAATTCCCAGTTTTAGGCAGATTGAAGCTTTTACACACGAGATCAGAAGTTATTTCTATTCCTGATGATATCGCAATATTTATTGGTTTATTTAAAATAGTGTTAAATATATTTTTTATTGTATTTTTAGCCTTTACCTTTGATATCTTATTAAATGAATCTTCATATTCTCGTCTACTCATGCTATTATAGAAATCTCTAATAAATATAGCTAATTTTTCTTTGTCATACTTGTCCAATTTCTTAATTAGAAATGAATTTTTTGAAAGTACAACAACTAGTTTTTTTAACAATTCCTGTATCATCAAATATATCATGTGTTTATCATTATTTTTTAGTGGAATATCATCATAATTTTGAATTATTATTGCAAATATATTATTTTTTTCTAGTTCTTTTTTTAGTTCTATTATTAATGCTGATTTTCCGCTTCCTCTGTCGCCAAATATAAACCTACTAGCTCCATTACTTAAGTCATTTATTAAAGTGTCGAAATACCTAGGTTTAATATATATATCAGATAAATAATCAATTTCTTCTTCTGCTGAAAATCTCGAAAAAGGATTCTCACTAAATCCTAAACTTTGATATAACTCCCCCATATATCTTACCCCTTTTGGATATAACCAAAATATCATTAATTTACATATTACAATTATAGTATTTTTTTGCTTTAGTTACAAGAACAACCCTTTTTCGATCTCAAATTTCTTTTTCCCAATCTAATCCTCTTCCTTTGCTTTCCTCAATTGCTCTTTCCTTCTTTGCTTGACCCTCAAGTGTAGTTAAAGGTAAAAGATAATTATAATTATTAGTATTATCTTTACAAATCATTTCAATTGCTGTCAATAGCAATTCCCTCCTTGCTTCAAGCTGCTTTTTATCCGCCTTCTGTTTATTTAATTCAAAAGCTTTAAGAAGTGCATCTTTTGTAAATTGTTCTGGGGGATATAATTTGCTATTCCTGCACTTCTTTCCATCAGGAATCGTAAAAGTTATATATTTTCTTTCATCTATCCAATCAACTTTATAGCCAAGCTTATTTATATTTTCTATAAACTCATCCTTACTTCTGCTACACCATTTACAATACTTTACAGCAAGATACAACTCATATTTCCAACTTTGCTTTTTATCAGTTGACCTATATTCCCCCCTATTTTTGTGCTTTCCTTTTTCTCCATCAACAACAATAAGCTCATATTCTTTGCATAACTCATCTGAATATTCCTTAAGACTTTCTAATTGTTCCTTAGATAGCTGCCACTTACATCCTTTTGAAAAACCAACTGAATTTACAATAAAATGAGTATGAAGATGTTCTTTATCTGTATGAGTTGCATATATTACCTGAAAATCATTAAATACTTCATGTTCCAAAAGCTTTTTACCTATTTCATTTATAATTTCCGGTGTAGCTTTATCATTGGGAGAAAAGGATTGAATAAAATGTATAAACTGTCTCCCCTTTTCTTTATTAAAATTCTGCTTAATCATAACAAACTCTTCATAAGCTGTATCTGATGAACAATCTTTTCCTCCAGTTAAATGTTCTGATGTCTTTAGAGGATTCTTTATATAATTTATAGCTCTTTTCATACCTTTATAGGTATTATTTGATGCATTTATAAACTCTATTACCGCCATAAATTCACCACACTTTATATAAATTGAAGTAAAATAAAAACACATATTATTTTAAAATAACAAATGTTCTTATAATTTTAATACCTTATAGAATGCACAATTTAATTTCGATGAATTGAAATTTGTAATCTAAATACTATGACCATTCTATTTCTTTCATTTGCATTCAGATAATAACTTAAATAGGTAATCTTTGCGTACTTGAGATATGTTAATTTTTTCAAGGTCGTTCTTCAAACTTTTTACAACTTCTTTTTTTGTGATGGAATCATTATCAGAAAGAAATAGATTATAATCTTTAAGGTGCTTATTTTTTCTCTCGTAATCAACATCCTTTTTTGATAGTATATCAGGAACTAAATTTTTACATATTACCACATATTCTCTTGCAGAACGTGCTAAACTTAAAGCTCCCCATCTACTTGGAACTAAGGTATTTATTAACGGAAATTCTTTTCGTGCGTAATTGACGTTATTTATAGTAATTGGGAGACAATAATTTTTATTTTCACTTACATTATAAATGGCTAAATCTATCCAATCCGACAATCTAAAAATCGGTTTAATAAATAGAACATTTTCATTATTTATTAATAATGCAGAAGTTTCATCTGAAATTTCTAAATCTATATATCCGATTTTATTATATGTCATAGAATATTCTTCTATAAATCTACAAGCTACATCTATATCATCTGTGAATGAAAAAATAATTCTATTCTTATTTGCTTTATTCAACTTATGTGTAGGGATTATCTGACTGTATATTTCATTTAAAACACAAATATTACTGATAACATTTTGACCCTTGGAAAAGACTCTTTTATGGCTATTTAGTATTTTTTCATTCATGGGCATGGCTCTATATAACCGCATCCAACAATCCTCCAATTATAAAAAATTTTAATGATAAATTCTGATTTATACATTTCATTGTCTACAAATATTCTACATAATTTATAAACAACTAGATAAAATCTCTATTTTTCTTGTAAATATATTGATTCATTATACAGAATTATATTCCTCTTCTATTGAATTCTCAATAATTCCAAAAATTTTATCTTATTTTCTAATTCCTATAAGTTTTTCCCATATCTCTTTCAACATTTTATTTACAGAATTTATATCAGGACAATTTATCTTACCTTGGTGGCAAAGCATAGTTAATTGGTTAAGATTTGTACCTACTTTAGAAAGTTGGTGAGTAAAATCTTTTATTCCATCAATAACTACAATTTCTTCATTAAGTGCAGAAGCTATAACATAATTGCTAAAGGTCATATTAGCTTTTTTAGCTTTCTTTTTTATTTGCTCTATTTCATCTTCTGTCATTCTAATATTAGTTTGAACATTTCTTTTTCTCATACCATCCCTTCTTTCTAAGTTACTTTTAAAGGGGCTTGGGGATTTCCCCATTCTTAACAAGCTATTGGATATACCAATAGGAAGCTTGCCTTCACCTCAAACCTATGGTTTTCGCTCAGTCCTCTTGGATATTGAAAAAAGAACTAAATTTCCAATTCCTCATCATTTTCCTGTTCCATGTAACAAATTTTTTCACTTTCAATACCCCTTCCAAACCTTATATCTATTGAATTCATTGCAAGACTATAATTTTTATCATCCAAACTATAAAAAATATCAATAGGCGTTGTATATTTATCTTCATAACTGTTGAACAAATTAAAAGCTAATCTTACAAGAGCTTTGGCACTGCTTGAAAGATCAGCATTACCATCATCAAGGCAGTTAGCTTTAATACCATTACTTTCAAAGTCATATAGAAATTTTCTCTTTCTAAACAAATCCTCATTACCTGCAATAATATAAAATAAAGAATACCTTTCAGTATCCCTAGGATGTGTATTATCTTTCTGTATTAGCTCATTAAAATTAACTGCATGTTCCTTATTTAAAAATTGCATTTCAAATCACCCTTTGCCTTTCTAAATACTCATATCATCAAACTCATTTGAGTAGTCGCCACTTCCATAAATAGCATCATTTTCACTTATTTTTGTTACCTTTGACTCCTTAATTAATGCTATTAAATCCTCATTAAAATCCTTTCCTTTAGGTTTATGCCTTACAATTTCATATCTATCTTTATATTTATTGAAAATCTGATTACAAGCAAAATGCCCTGCCTCATCATTATCAAGGCAGAGCATTATTTTATTTATATTAGGATTTTCTTTTAAGTAATATTCAAGAGCTCTATCAGCAACACCCCCAAGAGAAATACAGTGATTTTCAAAATTTTCTATATTGTGCTTCTTAATTAAGGTAAGATAACTCATAAGATCAATAGGAGCTTCAAATACACATACTGTATTATTCTTTCCAGGCTTGCAAAATGGATAAGCTTTATCTGAATTTTTCACATCACATCTAAAAGAATTACCTGTAGCATTTGTACTTCTTATACTTCCATATTGGGGATTATTCTCCTTATCAAAACCTATAAATACGCAGCTTCCATGTGTATTTTCATACAGCTTATGATCTTTAACAAAATCTCTTACAATTTCACTATCAATACCCCTTGAATTAATTAGATATGCAAAGATATGTTTATACGTAATATTTTTTTCTGGAAGAATAAATTCTCCTTTTATTTCTTCTTCAATAACTTCTGGAGGCTTATATCGTAAAATTTCATCTGTTTTTCCTATTAAAGTTTTTACTGCATCTACCCAAGACTTATTCTCCATTTCCATTACAAATTGAATAGCTCCTCCACCTTTATTTTGAGAAAACCAATTCCATTTATGACCATCACTATGAATATATAACCCACCATAACCATCTATTTTAAAGGAGCGAGAAGTAACTTGTTTTACTGGATATCCTGCACTTAAAGCATAGCTTATTATATTTGTTTTATCAGCTTTAGATATTTCTTCATCAGTAAATCTTAGCTTTTCCATTACCTTCTACCTCCAATAAAATTAAAGCTCCAATTCCTCATCTAGTTCAGAATTGAAGCTTTGATTTTCCTCTAATAAATTTTTATCTTCTATTTTTATTGGTTCATAACTTGCTAATTCATCTATTGCTTGTGGCATATAGCCCTTCTCAGCCATTGAACAATTATTAATTCCTGCAACTATTATGTGATCTAGTATTTTGATTTCTAAAGGATTAAAAATATTAACTAGCTTCTGAGTTAAAGCCTTGTCTTCATTGGAAGGAAAATTAGCGCCTCCAGGGTGATTATGAGCTAGAATCATAGCTCTGCAATCACAAGCTAGAGCTTCTTTTAATATTTCTCTTGGATAAACTACTGCTTGAGATATATTACCTTCCGACATAGTCTTGGTTTGAATTATGTTATTTCCATTATCTAAAAAAGCTACCATAAACTTTTCTTTATCCTTTACACCGCTTAATAAAGGTACAAAATATTCTGCTGCTTCCTTTGGTGTAGAAAATTTAATTTTATTTTCATTTTCATGAGCTTTCAATAAATTATAAGAAGCTATAAACTCTTTGAGCATTGATATTTTTTCTAGCTGCTTATCATTTGGTTCAATAACCTTTGGATGCTCTAAAATATTGAACGGATTATTTTCTTTTGCATAGTCTTCTATTTTTTTAATAGAAATTCCTGTTAAGGTATTTAAGCCTTTTAAAAAGCTATAAGTATATGGCTTATTCTTTTCCATTAGAGTGCACCTCCAATACTTTCCTCAAGAGTTTTATCACTTAAAGTTTCTAATACGAGCTGCAAACCTTCGAGTTTTTCATATACCTCATAAGGAAGCTCCATTTTTTCATAATCCTTAAAAAAATTATCCACTCCATGATTTTCAATGTATTCTTTTATTCTTTCCTCTGTATCTACATCTAGTTCTAAAAGCTGTGCCATTAAAGAACATAAATACTTATAATTATCTCTATTAATTTTCTTATTCACTTACCTCACCTCAATCATATTTTTCTAGATTGCCATTTCATCACAATCTTCAACTTTAACTACTTCCACATCATCTACTTCATTATTTGAAGCATCTTCATCTAACATAACTTCAGCTTCTTTTTTATTTAAATCAAGCAGAGAGTTAAGTTCAAATTGTCGTGATAACTTTTCTTTTAAAGCTTCTTCATAAGGAAAAGGTTTCTCATATTCTATTTTTGACTGTTCCATGTTTCTTTTGTATTCCTCGATTTTTTCTTCTATGCATTCCATCTTTCCTTCGAGATTATTTAACATATTCTCAATTCTTAGCATATTTCCATGAGCACTATCTCCAAGCTCTACAGTGTATTTTAAATTACCATGGATTAAGAGTTCATGCTTTTCAAAGAATAAATTTTTCCTAAGTTTTAAATCAAAACCTCTATAGTTTCCTACATGAAGCTCATCACCTTTTGGTATCTTCTCATAAAGACTTTGAAGCATTGTTCCTGCCTTTTCTCTTTCATCAAATAACTTGCCATTTATAGTTATTAAAAACTCCTTACCATCTTCCATATTTCTTTTATCAATATCCTTGATAATACACTCTAGCTTACTTTCAGCTTCATTAATAAGTTTTGGATACTTAAAAGTAAAATTATCCTGCATGGTATATTTTTGACTATCATAAGCAGCTTTTAAAACTTTAAGTCTTGCTACTTCATTATCAACATCCATTTTTTCTTTTATTAATGGATTTCCCGTAGCTAAAGCTTTAACTTCTGCATAGGATAGTACCGTTTCATCCACATCTTCACAGTTTCTTGCAACAGATTTGGAAGTCATTATCTGAGATATGAATTTTTGCTTCTGCTCTACAATCTGCCAAAGGTATGAATCAAAAGTATCTTTGGTAACATACCTATAAATATTTACTTCTGGGTTTATATTTCCTTGCCTTAAAATTCTTCCTTCTCGCTGCTCTATATCACTTGGTCTGTAAGGGCAATCTAAATGATGAAGTGCAATTAGTCTATCTTGAATATTTGTACCTGTTCCCATTTTAGGAGTACTTCCTATGATTACTCTTTTATTCCCTGACCTCATATCTGAAAATAGTTCTTCCCTTTGTATTTCATTTTTCGCATCATGGATAAAGCATATTTCATTTTCAAGAATTCCTTTATTTATTAGTTCTGCTTTAATTGAATCATAAACAGAAAAACGCCCATCTGAATTAGGCGTTCCCACATCGCAAAATACTATTTGAGTTCCTTTTACAGTTTCTGATTTTTTATATTCCTCATAAATATTTTCAATACATCTATTAACCTTTGAATCGGGCTCATTTATTGCTTCTTTGTTAATAAGCCTTGAATCTGTACCTAAAAGTCTTGCTTCATTGGTTATCTTAAGCATATTATCTACAGAAGGATCAACCATTCCATTTCTAATTCTTTCAGCTCTTTCAACATAGTTTTCCATTTCATGTTTTATAAACTCGCTTGGCTCCGAAGATACTAAAATGTATTTATCATTCTTAAGTTTTGGCACTGGCAGTTTTAGCATATCTGAGGTTTGAACATCTGCTATATTTTTAAATAAGGTCATTAGTTCTGGAAGGTTTGTAAACTTTGAAAACCTACTTCTAAACCTATAACCTGTACCTTCTGGAGCAAGTTCCAATGAAGAAACTACTTCACCAAAGCTAGCTGCCCAAGCATCAAAATGCTGAATACCTCTCCTTTCAAGTTCATGGTTTTGAAGATACCTTTGCATTACATACATTTCTGTCATAGAATTTGAAATAGGGGTTCCTGTAGCAAATATTACTCCCCTGCCTTCATTTATCTCATGGATATATTGGCATTTCATAAGCATATCACTGGCTTTTTTAGCTCTCGTATTGGATATTCCAGCCACATTTCTCATTTTAGAAAATACTGCACAGTTTTTATAATAATGTGCTTCATCTACAAACATAGTGTCAATACCAAGCTCTTCAAAGTTTATAACATCATCCTTTCTTGATTCATCAAGAAGTCTTTTAAGTTCACTCTCTAAACTCTTTTTAAATTTCTCCATCTGCTTTATAGACCAGTTTTCTCCTCGCTCTCTTTTAGTAGCTTCTATGGCATAGGTCATTTGCTCAATCTGATAATTTAACATTCTTTCTTGTCTTTCCTTTGAAATTGGTATTTTTTCAAATTGCGTATGCCCTATAATTATTGCATCATAAGCACCTGTAGCAATTCTACTTACAAATCTTCTTCTATTTTGTTTTTCAAAGTCTTTCTTTGTAGTAACTAAAATATTAGCTGAAGGATATAATCTTAAAAACTCTGCTCCCATCTGCTCTGTTAAATGATTAGGAACTACAAATATGCTTTTCTTAGAAAGACCTAATCTCTTCAGTTCCATACCGCTTTCTATCATTTCAAAGCTCTTTCCAGCACCAACACAATGAGCAAGAAGTGTACTTCCACCATATAAAATTCTAGCTATAGCATTTACTTGATGCTGTCTAAGTTTAATATCTGGATTCATTCCTGGAAAGGTTAAATGAGATCCATCATATTCTCTAAGCCTTATGTTATTAAAGTTTTCATTATAGAATTCAACATACTTCTTTCTTCTGTCAGGATCTCTGAATATCCAGTTCTTGAATTCTTCCTTAATCTGATTTTGCTTTTCTCTTGCCAACATAGTTTCCTTTTGATTAAGGACGTATCTTACAGTATCGATTTCTTCTATTCTGTCTTTTACAGTAACAGTTCTAAGGTTTAAAGTTTCTTCAACAATATAGTAGGCATTAAGCCTTTTAGTTCCAAAAGTTTCTGTTGCTGCCACAGAATATCCATCTACCCCCTTATTTTCAATAACCCAAGATGCATTAAAATTATTATAATGAACTTTTATTTCATTGCTGCTATAACGAGAACCTGAGTTTTGTGCATACTTTGGAGTTCCTAAGGTTTCATAAATAAATTTTTCTATATCTCCTTCTTCAATCCATGTTATTCCAAGCCTTATATCAATTTCACTTGCTTCTAGATTTATTGGCTGAACTTTTTCTAAGGCTTCTACATTTTGTGTAAAAAGCTCTGGATTAGTTTCAGCATAAAGTTTTGCCAATTTTAATTTATGTCTCACATTGCCACTTAAATATTCATCTTGAGTTTCCCAGCCTTGAAGTAAATCATCTTTGCTATATTTTTCAGGATTTAAAAATATCAGACCTTTAAGTTCATTTATAATATTTTCTCTTGTGCTATCATAAATTTCTAGCATTAGAGATAAATCTACTGTTCCTTTTTCATTTAAACTTACTGTAAGAGCTTCAATGGCTGTATCTACTTCTGTTATCTTTTCAAGCGGCCGTATAGTTTGTTTAGTGAACATATCAGCTTTAGTAACATTTTTGTTTTCATCTACTACTTCAAGGGAACATAAGAGAGGATAATCATTGTCATCTCTAAAAGCTGTATTATTGGTTCTTGCTGTTATATACCCATGATTTTTAACAAAGGTATCATACCGTTTATTTAATATTTCCTGTTTTTCTTTTAGCTCTTCTTGAGTGCAGCCATTTGTTTGAATATCTATTATTTCTCTAGTGATTTCTCTTATAGCATGGAGACCTTTTATCCTTTCTAAAGTCTTTCCTGTAGCTTCAATTTTTCTCATTACAGCATTTTCTCTATAATAAAGCTGATTATCTATAAAAGTATAAGTGTAGTTTCTCACATTAGGATCAGCAGGAATAAAATCTTCTGTAGCAGCTTCTTCTCTTTCAAAACTTACTATATTAGCATTTAGATTTTCAACTACTCTAGCTAAAGCTTCACTTAAATCAAAATTCTCATCTTCATTAACTAAGGCTGTGTATTTACTACCTTCACCAAACATTCTCTGATCAAAAACCATTTTCCCAAGAAGCATTTCTGGATTATCAAGGAAGTATTCATTTATAGGAACTCCATCTTCTGTTTTTGCTACATGAAGCCAATTTTCTTCTGTAACCTGTACCCTTTCTCTCTTTTGAAGAAATATAATATCCGCAGTAACATCTGTATTTGCATTTGATTTAAAGGCAGTATTAGGAAGTCTTATTGCTCCAATTAATTCTGCACGCTCTGCAATGTACTTTCTTACACTATTGTTTTCTTTATCCATAGTCCCTTTTGAAGTTATAAAACCTATGATTCCACCTGGTCTTACTTTATCTAAAGCCTTAGCAAAAAAGTAATCGTGTATTAAAAAATTATGTTTATCATATTTAGGATCATGAAGCTTATAATCTCCAAAGGGAACATTACCTATAGCAACATCAAAGAAATTATCTGGATAGTTATTTTCTTCAAATCCTTGTATTTTAATATCTGCCTTTTGATAGAGCTGCTTTGCTATTCTCCCTGAAATATCATCAAGTTCTACTCCATATAACTTAGAGTCTTTCATGCTGTCTGGAAGCATAGAAAAGAAATTTCCAACTCCCATAGAAGGTTCTAAAATGTTACCTATTTTAAATCCAAAGCTTTCAAGTGCTTTATATATTCCTTCAATAACTGTAGGTGAAGTATAATGAGCATTAGGCGTTGATGCTCTTGCAGATACATAGTCTTCAGTAGTAAGTAGTGCTTTTAGCTCTGTATATTCGCTATTCCATCCTGTACTATTAATATCAAAAGCTTGAGCCATACCTCCCCAGCCTACATATTTAGCAAGTATTTTTTGTTCTTCTGCTGTTGCAAATCTATTTTCTTCTTCAATAACCTTTAAAGTTTTAATGGCTTCTATATTGTTTCTAAATTTAGTTTTAAGTCCTCCAACTCCAATTTCATCTTCTGGACTATAGTTGTAATTTATTTTCTCAGCTTTTTCTTTTGCATTTGTTTTTTCTTTAGTTTCAGATTTTCTATTAACTTCATTGTTATTTAGCCAGCCTAAAATATTAGCTTCATAATTTTCTAATGTCCTGTTTTTATACTCTTCCCATTTAGAATTTTTGTTTTCAGATTTAATTTCATTATCTTTATCTGAAATATCAACTCTTTCCTCTTTGGTATCCGCTACATTTAGTGCTTCTTTATCCTTATTTTCAGGCATTAAAAAAGAGCCACTTTGTTGTGACTCAAAAATATCTATTTGCTTTATCTCATTTTGTAAACTATCTCGTGAAGAACTATCTCCTCTGCTGTTTCCTTTATTTTCTCCCTGTGTTTGAAGCTCTCCATGGTGTTTTCTGGATTCATTATCGGATCTGTCTTCAACATTTGCTCTATTAATATTTCTAGCCTCTGATGTGCTTCCTCGTTCACTTGATGCATTTTCTCCATCAGCTCCCCTTGTGCTAGAAGTAAGCTGTATCTGTTCTGATGATTGTTCTTTAGATAATTCAACGCCATCTGACCGTATTTTCCTAATGGCGTCTGATCCATTTCCTTGTTCTTTGATATTTGTATCTCTGGATAAAGTATTCCGTCTATCTCCTTGTAATTGAGATTTAAGTTCTCTTTCATAATTTTTTTCGCTCCTTTGCTCTCTCATAATTTTATATATTTCACTTTCAAATTCTCTAAGAATTTGCTGAGATATACTGCACACAGAATTTCCAAGTCTAAAAGTTAATGGTAGCGTATTAAAATGATTTATTACCATAAATGTATTTTCATCATTAAAGCTTGAGTCTTCTATTCCGCATCTTTTCGCCACCAAATAATTAACACTTTCTATAATGGTTTGGGTAAAATAATTTATAAATCCTTCTTTCGGCAAATCTTCAAGCCAAGTTTCTTTAATATCTTCCTCATAACCATCAATTATATTATCAAATTCCTCGTTAACTTTAATATCTGTAACACTTGATATTAGTTTCTCTATAGAATTACTATCTAAATTATACTTTTCATTTATGTTTTTTAAAAGCTTTATACTGATTCCATCATCAAGCTTCCATAACTTAGGAATAGTGTGTTGTTCTCCATTGGTATCTTTGATATCAAATAAGTATGTTAATTTGAGTGTTGGCATAGAGGTATCAAAAACTGCTATACTTCTTGTTCCTTTATTTACATATCTTCCGACTTTTCTGTTCCATATCTCCATTGTAGCAACCATTGAAGCATCTGGTCTTTGAGCATAAATCAAAACTGCATTATCGAAGTTATACTTATAAATTCTTGCTGAAAAATCCAAGAATTCTTTCCATTCTTTCTTGTTAGATCTTACTATGCTTGTAATCTTCTCATATACTTCTTTAACCTCTGTTATTCTACTCATCTAATACCTCCTTCCCCTGACTATCAAAATATAACTTTAGAGCTTTATCAATAATCTCTTCAATTTCTGTCTGCTTAACTTCTGGTTTGAAATATTTGCTTATTAGCTTAGGCTTCAATTTTATAGTCGCAGGCTTGTTTGACTTTGCCTTTTTATTAATTTCTCCTGAAAGAATTGAATGAGCTGTTTCTTCATCAAGTTTATTTTTTTCTGAATAATCCCTTAAGACTTGTGATTTCTTCAAATCAATTTTAAATTTATTTTCAATAAGTATAGCTTCAATAATATTTTGTTCATCTTCTTTTAAATATGAAAGTTCAACAGCTGCAAAGAATGGTATTTCTTCTATATCAAGTCTATCTTTTAATTCTTTTATAAGGTGACAAATCCTTAAATATCTTGATACTGTTCTTCCTGATAAATTAAAACTTCTTCCTGTTTCATCTGCACTTGTTAACTTCTCGCCTAATAGTCGAGAAGTTTCTTCAACCTTCATTTCATCAGCTTTTAGCATAGTTTCAATTTCTTTTAAAAGGTCTGTTCTTTTGCCTTGAGATGTTAGTGCTTTATGATGTTCTGATAAAGCAGCAGCTCTTTCTGAAAACAGCATATCAGTAAAGGACCTCTGCATAAGATTGGTTTCAGTTACTATAAGAATAGCTTCTTCATCGTCTATGTTTTCTTTTATAGATACAGGAACTTTGTTAAGTCCTGCAACCTTTGCAGCATTAACCCTATTATGTCCAGACAATATCTCATAATTGTCTCCCTTTTTTCTTACTATAACAGGCACAATTATTCCTAACTCTTTGATGCTTCTAACCATATTATCAAATCTTTCACCCTCATATAATTTGAAAGGATGATTTAAAAAAGGTATCAGTCTATCAATTTCAACTTCTATAACGCCAGAATTAGTATCACCTTTAACTTCACTGTCTCCAAACATATCATCTAAGCTCATCAGCTTTCTCTCACTCATATTGCAGCCACCTCCTTAGCAAATTCTCTATATGCAATAGATACTTTATTTTTAGAATCATATTCTATGGTACTCTTGCTTTTCATATTAGCCTCGCCAACCTTAACTGAAGTTGGTATCTTATTTTCAAAAATATTTATTCTGCTTCCATAAGCATCCTGAATTATTGATAACACTTCTTTTGAAAGCTTCATTCTTTCTGCATACATAGTTAAAAGTATTCCATCAACCTCAATCTTAGGATTTATTCTTTTCTTAACTCTTATAATATTTCTAAGAAGTAACTCCAAGCCTTTAGCTGAAAGATATTGAGGAGTAACAGGAATAATCACACTATCACAAGCAGCAAGTGCATTTATAGTAAGCATCCCTAGTGATGGAGAGCAATCAATAATTACATAGTCATAATCATTTTTTATTTCGTCAACAATAGATTTTAAAACAAGTTCTCTGCTCATAACATTAACAAGGGCTATTTCGATTGCTGATAGCTCTAAGCTACATGGAATAATATCAATATTTCCTGCCGAAATAATATATTCTTCCTTTTTAGGTAAGCTTTTTTCTTCAATAGCTAGCGACATCAAGTTATATATTGTCGTTTTTATACTGTCCGTATTGTCATATCCAAAGCATACTGTTAAACTGCTCTGCGGATCGAAGTCTATAAGTAATACCTTCTTTCCCATTTCTGCTAATGCATATCCTAAATTTAAAGTTGTTACAGTTTTGGCTACACCTCCTTTTTGATTCACTATTGAAATTACTTTATTACTAATCATAAGATTCGCCTCCTTATTATTTTGTACACTTTTAAGTTTCCTTATAAACTTAATTATATCTTATGTCAATATTTTTGTAAACTGAATAGTTTCTATAAATCCAATAAAGTTGCTATTGTAAATTTTTTAGTGTATATTTGTATATATAATATCTAAAGGTGTGAATATTTATGGCATTAACTATGGGTGAAAAAATTAGAATACTATTAAGGCGTAAAAAAATAACCATATCAGACTTAGCCGATATGGTTGGTACTTCTCGTCAAAATTTAACTAATAAATTGAATCGTGACAACTTTTCTGAGCAGGAATTAATTGAAATTGCTACAGCTCTTGGCTGCAAATTTGAAGGATTTTTTATTTTTGATGATGGGGAGAAAATATAGTATTTTCTCCCTAAATTTTAACTAACTTAATTCATCTATTACATTTTGAATACTATGTAATGTTCCATTATTTAAACCATTATAATACTTTACATGTTCTTTTGTTGCTTCAAGAGCCTTTTTAAATTGCTCTTCTCCAAATTCCAATTTGATCTTTTCTAATAAATAGCGAGTAGCATATGTATTCATTGTTCTTGTATAACGTTGACCTTCCATCATTGCAAGAAAATTAGTAACATAATCACCTGCTGATCCAGCATTCATACCTGTTTCATCTGCAATTTTGTATTTTGCTTCATTACGAGTCAAGTTCCCATGATAAACCATTTTAACTATCTCATATGCTCTATGTGTCATTTCATTTGTTATTTTCATAGTTTCACGCCCCTCACTATTGCTGTTTAGAAAAGAATCTCTATATTTCCTCAATGTATCAAGAACCTCACTCCATATTTCTACCTTATCTCCTTCCACTATAAATACCTTCCCATGAGAATTACTAGCATCTGTTTTCATCTGTGCGAAATTACCTCTAAAATCACTTACATAAGTGTCAGGATATTTTGTAGAATTCGAACATCTTTCCATTAATTCCTCATAACTTACTACCCCTTGTTCCTCTTCAATTTTTAAAAATGCCTTAATTAATTTATGGTTATTTTGTTTTTCTCGATTTGCCCATACTGGAATCTTTCTGTTTGCTTTAGCATAATTGTTATCTTCAACTGTTTTAATTGCAGGAGTTGTTGTTTTTACAGTGTTAGAAGATAACTCTTTAGCGGCTTTTAAGAAACTATCACTAATGTAATTAGAAAGTAGTTTTTCTATAATTTCCTCTTTATTTTCTTTGTTTAATGTTACTGCGAAATTAAATTTTTCTAAAATTTCAGCGTTAATTAAGCAACTGAATGTACTCTTATCCATATATACATACTCCCTTTTTCTCTTTGATTCAATTATACATATCAAACACTAATTTGTAAATATGTAATTGCAAATTATCATATTTGCAAATTAAAAAATGCAATATATATTTTTTATATAAAATAAAAAATCACCCCTTAAAGCGGTGAAATCAAGAAAAGTATTAGCATTTATCAAAAATGTATCTTATGGTATAATATTGATATTAATTCTAATTGAGGGAGGATATTATGTCTTATACAATAATTGAAGAAGGAATAGCTAAAGCAAAAGAGATTCCAACTTGGAGTTCTGTTTTAGTTGAATATAATCATTCTAAACACCCTAATGAATATATTTGCTACGATATGAATTTTTCATCTGTTGATTTATTGTCTACAACAATTACAGGTATGTGCGATGCTTTCTTATCTATTGTAAAAAAATATGATAAAAAAGTTATAGATTATACTGGAGAAAATCCTAAAAATGTAGTAGACAAGCTTTCAACTAACAATACTGTAATTTCAACCTGCTGGAATTTTTTAATTGAACATATAAATAATAGCGATGATACAACTAACTTCAAACATATAAAAGCCAATGCATATGTTTTTATTGGTTCATATACCTTAAGTGATGGTACTTCTGAAAATATATATCTAATAACAAGAAAAAATCCACTCCTTACATATAAAAAAGGACGTACTCCGATCTTTACATCTCAAAACAACACCATTGCTAAAGCAGATGAACCACTAGTTCAATTTAGTAAATCATTTGATGCCATTGTTTACAAAAACACTATGTATATGATTAATAACAATTGTGAAAGCATATTTAACATGGAATACACTCATAAAATCCTATGTAAAAAGCACTTATCAGAACTAGAAGCCGCTAATATTATTGCTAATTTTGAGAATTATGATTCTTTTGCCTCTTCAGGACAAAATCCAAAAAAATTTATAACCTATGATGCTTCCATTGTTGAAAAACTGACGCAAACAAAATGGAAAAACAAGTTAGCTAAGGACTTGAAAATCCCACTTGATTCTACAACAAAAAAATTTGATTTGCACGAAGAAGCAAATGCACGAAAATTTACTTTAGCAATTTGCGGTAAAACAAAATTAAATATGTTTGATGATGGTATTTGTGAAGTACCTAGCTCAACACCATTAATTATTTAACTAAATAAAAAGGCTTATTTAATGGGGCTATTTCAATGGTATTACCTTTATTTGCACATAGATTTTTACAACTTATAGCTAATACTTGTATAGACTTTGTTCCTGGTTCTGGTACCCATACAAGTTCACATGTATAAAATTTATAATTTTTTAATTCAAATAACAAATTGGCATATACATTATTATTTCGAATGCACAGGAATGCAAGTATTCCAAAGTATATTATAAATTGTATAACACTATCCCACTTAGTAAAATCAAAAACAAATAAAGGTAGTATGTATGAAAGTAAAAATTCTGAAGTAATTCCTTTTTCTTGAGTTGCCTCAACTACTTTATACTTTCTATAATCAGAATTTTTTATATTTTTCATAGAAAACCAAATTATAATTATTGAACATAATATTCCTATTAAAATGCAGCATACCACAATATATTCAGTATAGATATATACTTTATTACTGATTAGACTCTTTATATCTATAAACAGTACTGTTATCCAAAGTGGTAAAAAAGATGTAAAAAACATTGCACTTTTAAAAAGTTTATTCATCTTACTTCTCCTCTTTTTTCCTCATTATATCATAATCTATGCTTCTAGTAACACTAAAATTCCCATTTAAACATATACACTTTTCTTAAAATCATCTCTCCTCCCATTAGTCATTCATAATTAGTATATTTTTTGCACTTAATAAATAATTCGTATTCTAAAACAAAAAGTTCAAATTTTTCAATTTGAACTTTTTAGTAATAATTTTATTAAAGATTATTTTATTGTTTTACATATCTACTTTCACCATATCAAATCCCCACTCTAACCTTAACGCCCTGAATAAATTCTTTATTTCTAAAATCATCACCATTTGTGTTGAAGTTATAAAATCTTGCAAAGTGAGTAAATTCAATGATTATAACAAATCCTTGCGACGTATTCCTACTACGCACTCCACATGCGCAGTATCATGACACCATTTTATTTTTCATTACTAATCATTATTTATGATTATTCAGAACCCCAGTGAAATCAAGGGTTTTAAAGGAAACACAAATATTTTTTATTACTTATCATTACTCATTATTATACTAAAAAACTTCTGCGTGGTGGACATATCGTGGACACTGACCACCAAAGCAGAAGTTTTTATTTGTTTTCAGGTGTATATCCAACATATTCATAGAACTTCTTGGGTGAAATGTAATAGGAATATTTGTTGGACATTTTAAAAGCTGTACCGAAGGGAAGCAATCCCCTTTGAAGACCAACCCTGACAAATTGCTGTGATTTACCCATGATCTTTGCAGCTTCTTTGACTGTGATTATATTTCCATCCTGGTATTTGTCCAACAGATCCTTCTTGGTCTGTTCCAGGAATTCTTCAATTGTCATTCCAGTGAAGGTTTGGATCACTTTTATTGTTTCATCTGATATTTCTATATTCATAAGCAACAAAACCCCTTCCCATTACTCATATAATCTTCATATAAAGGTTTTTATTATGATTTGGTGTATTTGTTCATTGAAGATATTAAAGGGGCATACCAATCAAATTTGAAGGGTGTTTTCATACCTGGTTATTTTCCCATCTTTATCAGGTTCAGGATCAACCATTTTGAAAAACTCTTTGAATTCTTTCTTTACCCATTCAGGGGAATTGTTTTTAATATGCCATTGTTCATCTTCACCAATGTATGAATATCCTTCTTTCATGAATTTAGGTTCTTCCATGCCATCAAATCCCCTTCCTAAAACTCATATAATCATCATATAAGCATTTTATATTATTCATTGAAGTATTTTACCCTTTACACAAGGAAGTTCTTCAAAAGTCTTATTCTGCTTGATGTAATAGGTTCATTTTGTTCAAACAAGTTCAATTTTATAATACCACCAATAATTACCATTGTAAATCTAAATTATCTGAAAATTTCTAAGTCATATATTGCCCATATAACCGTTTCAATAAAGGTCTTGATGTAATATATCCCTTGAAAAAGCACCTTGCAAGATGCAAAGTGCCTGATCAATCTATTTTGCTATTGGTCTTCTGAAAACACAAATGAAGATCCCAAACAGAAGACAGATCTTCACCAATTCAACCCAAGTGATATTGGATGCTGCTGATCTTGGATCTGCTTCAACATTTGATGATGCAACTTCCATTGCTTGTGGTTCAGCTTCATCTTCTTTCTTTTCATTCGTGTCAACATTCACATTGACATTGATAGTTATATTCTTTCCATCTTCCTGAACTTTGATTCCATCTGCAATGCTGCCATAGTCAACTGTGATGGTCTGATGCTGACTTGCAGAAGCTTGACCACCTTTTTCACCACTGCCATCATTGGAAGGGGGAAGGTATGTATTTTCTGTTGTGGTATGGGTTGAATGATCATAGGAATTGTTGTTCACTGTGGAACTGTCATCCCTTGAATCTGAATTATGGGTGGTTAAATTATTGGTTGTGTTGTTGGTGGTATTTGATGTATTATTGCTATTGGTTGTATTATTTGTTGTTGAAGTGGGTGGTGTATTGGATTCCTGATCAGGATCTTCATCTTCCACTTCTTCATTTTTGGGTTCTTCCTGGTCAACTGGATCTTTGGGTTCTTCTTCATCAGTTGGTGGATCGGTCGGTTCTTCTTCATCAATCGGTTCTTCAATTGGATCTTCTTCATCAGGATCTGTGGGTTCAGTTCCTGGATCAGTAGGTTCTTCTTCAACTGGTGGAATATATTCTTCAACCAAATAGGTCACACCATTGATCAATCCAACAATTTCTGTTCCTGTCAGTGCTTCTGCTTCTGCTTCATTGGATGTCAATGTTCCATCAGTCTTGGTATAGTTGGTTGTTCCATCCACTGAAACCTTATACATTTTATCTGCTGAAAGACCAGTGATTTTTCCACTGTCTGCTGTTCCCAATGATGCAGAATCAAGCAGCACTGTTATTGGTGTAGGTGTGAATTCTTCAACCATATATGTTTCACCATTAGTCAAACCAATGATTTCAATTCCAATAAGTGGGGAAGCTTCTGATTCTGTTGTTGTCAATGATCCATCTGCTTTGGAATAGCTTACAACATCATTTGATGTGATCTTGTAATACTTTCCTGATTCAAGTCCAATGATCTTTCCATCTGATGCTGATCCCAGGGATGAAGGAAAAAGGGTCACTTCTGTTGGTGCAAGGTCATAGTCCAATTTCAGTAAAGTATTAGGTACAGATGGGTCAATATCAGGAATATAAATACCTGCTTCAAAGTCATAGTCATTGATCCAAGCTTTTGGAATAATACCATCATCCTTGAACAGTTCAATCAGTTGTTCAATTGAATCAGCAAGGTTCAAATTGCCAGTATTTCCAATGTCAGCACCACCATTTGGTGCTGTATTATCATATAACTTTGTTCCTGAAAATATCATTGTTCCTTTGTTAGAAAGTCCACCACCATAATCACCTGCTGAATTGTTAGTAATAAGACTTGATGTGATGGTAGTGGTTGAATCACTTGAAGCATTCCAAATTGCACCACCATTAGACCATGCATAACCATCTTTAAGTATGCTATTAGCAATTATTGTAGATCCTGAACCTTTTACTGCTATATGACCACCTGATAATGCAGTATTATCTTCAAATAGACAATTCTTGAAGGTTGCTGTTCCAAAGTTTACACTTACTGCACCACCTGTTGATTTATTATTTACTGAATTCCTAAAAGTCACATTATCAAAGGTAACATCATAGTTAATCATAGCCATTGAATACATTGCAGGAAATCCACCACCATCTAATGTCACATTCTGAAATAAAATATTACCTGTCTTAATGTCTAAAAAACTGGTGTCACTTAATCTTTTCAAGGTTATGTGCTTATTTGGATCACCAATGACTACATCGGAATAAATTGTAAGTCCACTCCTAAAAGTAATCACATCACCATCTTGTGCATTTTCAATTGCAGTCTTTAATTCAGATAGATTCTTAACTTCAACTATGGTTTGTCCTGTTGAAGTTGCCATTGCCTGCATCATCTGACTGGTAATCATTACCCCCATCAATAAAACAATCAGCAGTATCATTTTGAAGCTTCTTTTCTTTGTTATGTTCATCTTGTGAACCCCCTTAAATATAAAATTTTGCAGATATGCTGCAATACTTATATTATAAGGGGTTATGTCGAATTTTGTTATCTTCATTAAATGGAAAAAGACCCCTGAACTTTTTATGTCCAAGGGTCTTCAATATGTTATAGCTTATCTATTACAAGGAATTTTTGACCACCTTGCATCTGAATCATAATCACTTCATCACCAACAACCAAGCCATTGTGAATGGTAAATTCTTTCTTTCCTTTGTAGGCATGATTATGTGATTCAAAGGATGCATCACCTGATCCACCACTTTTGTATTCAGTAGCATGATCCACTGTCATGAAAACTTTGTGATCCTTGACATTTCTCGTGAGAATAAGGAATTCTTTTGTTAAAGTCATCTTTTGATCAACTTGTATCTTCAAAGGGGCAATGCTGATGACCTTACCATAAACAATTGCAGTTGGATTTGATGCATTCACTGCACCAATTGCTTGACTTCTTATAAGCATAATTAAATCACTTGAATTAGCCATTAGTTATGCACCCCCTCTGTTGCAATGGCATCTGCTGCTTCATTTACCTTTTCAACCATGTATTCAACCACACCATCAAGATCCATTTCATTATTTACAATGTTCTGCATTCCACTCATATCCACCTTAATTTCAGCAGTGGTGAATCTGTTCACTGTTTCCATTTCTGCCAGGTCACGCATATATTTAAGGTCATCTGAACTGATGTCAACTGCATCTTTCATTGCCCCAGTATTACTTGCAGTATCTGCTATGTTACCAGGAACTGATGCTGCATCATAACCACTTGCATAATCACTTGGATCAGGTATGTCCATATTGAATAAGTTGGATGGATCAAAGTTTGAAACTGCTTCATCAATACCTTCACCCATTGAATACCCTGCATCCCATGCACCACTATATTCAATTCTTGAATCAATGGTTGGGGCATTTCTGTCAAGGGTTATTGCATTATCATTCTTACCCCAAGCAAGAACACTATCCTGCAAGGAAGAAAGTCCTGCTGTCCAACTTGTACCAAAGATTGCATCTATAATTTTAGTAACCACTTTTCCAAGTGATAAAAACCATGAAATGATTTGACCAAGTAGGTTTGCGACTGCATCACCAAAACTATTGAAACCACCATTGAATGCATTCAGAACCCATTCAATTATTCCAATCCAAGGTTCAGCAAATCGTGTCCACAAGAATTGAATTACTGCATTTATTACACCTACAACAGTATTCCAAATGAAAGCACCTAAAACTGCAAATGCACCCATTATAATTCCTGTTGCACTGACTGATGTTCCTGCAAATTTGTTGAATGCAGCCACTGCCATGTAAATAATAGCAATGATTGCAATAATACCAATGATGATCCATGTTATTGGTGAAGCTAACATTGCACTGTTTAATGCCCATTGTGCCACTGTCAGATTGTTTGTTGCTGCTGCATCTGCTATGGTTGCCCCTGTCTTCACTGCAATAGCAATTGCATGTGCTGTCTGAATGCCAGTGCTGATCAGTTGGACTGCATTTGATATAATCATATAACCTGTATAGATTCCAAGTGCAGCAGCTACCCCATAGATCAAAGGTGCAATGATTGACCAATTGTCAGCCAGGAATGCCCCTGCTTGGGTGATCAGATCCAATGCCCCCACTGCAACCCCTGATGCAAAGACAAATGCATTGGTCAAACCTGTTGCTATAGTGTTGAAGCTTTCACTGTTTGCAATATCATTCAGCTTTTCCAGTAGTGGATCAAAAGCAAATAGTGCCTGATTCTTCAAACTGGTTGCTACTTGTCCAAATGTTTTGGGCATGTTTTCAAATTGTTCATTGACCTGATCAGATGCATTGAACATTGCTGCCTTTATTACATCAGCAGTCAGCATTCCTTCTGATGCCCAATCTTTCATTGATCCTGTTGCCCCTTGAACATTGGTCATATAATCTTCAATTGACTTTGCCAACATTGGGGCATTCTCAATGATACTTCTGTACTCATCCCCTTGAAGCTTTCCTGATCCCATTGCTTGGGTCAACTGATACATTGCTGATGCTTGTTCTGCTGCTGATGCACCACCAACAACAAAGTTCTTGTTCATTAGTTCAGTGAATGCAATTAGTTCATCATTGTTTGTGAATGCATCACCTGCCATCATTCCAAGTTTTGCAATAGTAGCAGAAACATCAGAATATGCTGCCCTTGAATTTTGTGCTGATGCAAAGATTTTGTTTTGAAGTTCTTCAACAGATCCACCATCATCAACGATCAGTGAAAGCCTGGATTCTGTCAATGTAGCTGTATCTGATAAGTTCAACAACTTTTGAACCCCTTGAAGTGAAGCATATGTTGCAGCCACACCAAGAAGTTTTCTTTCCAGTCCACTTGCTGATCTTGTTCCCTGGTTAAGTGAATTATTCATTTCTTGCTGTTGCTGATCAGCTTCATTGATATTCTGAACCATTTCATCAAGTTCCATATTTGCTGCATTTAGATGTTCCCTGACCCCATCAAAATTGGATGAATCAAAGGAACTGTTTGCAGCTGCATCCATTGATTCAAATGCACTGACTGTCATATTCAATGCACTGGTTATGTTCATCAATGGTGATGTGATTCTATCCATAAGTTCAATTTGTGTTCTTATACTTGCCATATTATTTTCTCACCCCTTTCTTTTTAAATATTTTCTTGATTTTATCTATACCAGTGGGTTTCTTGATACCCTTGATATATTCAGCATGGATGATCCTTCTGTTCTTTTCTATATTCGATATATCATTGAATTGTTTTTGAACTGCATCCAATTGACTTGATTGAACAAATTTTTCAAATGCTTCATCAGTCAGATTGTCTGCCTTTGGAATAAAGATTCTTAAAAAGAAGTGGAAACCTTGAACTGTTCCAAGCTGTTCTTCTTTGAATCTCATGATAATTTTTAGATACTTGATAATATCTTCATGGTATGGTTTGTTTTTATTTATGACGATCTTTCCATCATGGGTAAAGCACATATAATCTGATGGTTTTGGATTGTTAAAGGATAGATCTTTGACCCAACCTTGTTTGATATATTCAAAGTCAACTGCCCAAAGATTTTCATTTATTACACTTATGTTTGGATTCATTTTCTTCACCTTCCTTTCAAATGTATTGTTTAAGTAAATTGTCAATGCTTTCTATCCTATCAACCACCTTTTCAGGGGAACTGTATTTATTGATCATTTGTTTCCTGAATAGAAGTTCATCAACATAATCAACTTCATATTTGGTCATAAAGTCCTTTCCTTGTTCACTTTTTCTTATTCTTTTGATACCTGCAAATTCAATCTGTTCAATTCTGCTTCCAGTCAGTCCAACTTGTTTTCCAATCTCTTTGAAACTCATTTCTTTTCCAAACAATCCATAGTGTAGAAGTAGAACTTCTTTTGCAGTGATACCATCACGCACTTTGTGGAATAATGAATTAATATTATCAACCCCCTTGAAGTCAATTCCATTGAACTGAAATTCACCCCCAAAAACTGAATCAAGCATTTGGATCAGGTCTTTTCTTAATAGCTTATTGTCAAAGTCTTCTTCAATATCTTTGAAGGATTCCATTGATCCTTCATCAGGAAGCAATTCTTCAAGGGTAGTGTCATCAGATCCAGGAAGAAATGCATTTACACTGTTGACCATAATTGGTTCACTATATGTATCACTTTTCTTTTTCCTTGGAATGGATCTGTTGATTGCCCTTAATATATTATTTTGAATTGCTCTACCTGCATATGATGAAAACATGACTGCTTTGTTTTCTTCTTCATCTTCCAAACATATTGGTTCAGCTTCTTCTTTTTCCAGTGGTTTATTTGGATCATATTTCTGTGCTGCATCAACAAATCCCATCCAACCTTCTTGAAGTAAATCTTCCATGTCCATTGTTGCCTTTGGGCAAATGGGAAGGTATTTGTTAGCAAAATAATATACAAGTCCATTGTTCTGATTTATAAGATCATCCAGTGCTTGATGGTTGCCATTTTGATATTCTTGAACTAATTCTTCATTGGTCATCCGATCAACCACCTTTCAATAAAATATTTCTGACAAGGACACATCAGGGTGAAGGAAGATGGACAACTTGTGAATGCACCTGGTCAATGCTCTTTTCACTGTTCCTTCATCAATTCCATAATTTGCAGCAATGGATCTTATACTTTCATTTTGCATATTGTGTTGACAAAAGATAATGTAATCTTGTTCATGCACTTGGTCTTTCAACCATTTAATTGAACTTTGTATATCCATCATTTGAACTGCAAGCTGCTTCTTAAATTCTGTTGGAACTTGTTCATCTGAAAGCATCTTCAATCCAATCTTGAAGCCTTTGACATCATTCTTGGTTCTTTCAAATGCAGTAGGTTGAAGTTGTAGCATTCCTTTTTTATATAATTCATTAATCAGTGCATTTGCTGTCATATATGATATTTCTTTTAGGTCATACATTTGAATCAACCCCCTTTTAGAAGTGAAGGGAACAAGGTTTCAATATATCCCTGTTCCCTTGTGTTTTTGAATATTATTCTTCAACAATTGGATCTGTCTGATCTGTTACCTGGTCAATTCCAGGGATCTTATTTGCATATTCTTCAATGGTTTCTGCATGTCCTATAATGCTTTCTTCACCTGCATCCTGCTCATATGAATCAATTGGAACACTGTAAGCCTGACCATTCACAATATACATTTCTCCATCTTCCCTTGGATATATGAACAGCATTTTAGCAATAGCATCCATGTCATTGATGGTGTTTAATATCATTTCAACTTGGTTCAGCTTACCAAATGTTATTGGAAAGTTAGATTTTCCAGTCCAGTCATTTACTACTTCAACATGTTTTCCAATAACATGTTTGAAAATCTTCATTTGTTCAACGTCATCAATGAAGTCTTTCAAGAACATAAAAGCTGTTTCATCAGTAATGTCTTTACCTTCATTATTCAAATATTGTAATGCAATATTGATTCTTACTGCATAGTCAACAGGTTTTGATATTTTAGTTGTTAATGTAGGAAGCACCTTCTTCTTTGCTTCATCCAGGATGACATTCAACTGTTGATTAAATAACTTATTGATCTTTTCAGCATCAGATCTTGCAGCAGCAACTTCATTCCTGATCTGCTCTTTGATATAGTCCATCTTGTAGGCATTTACTTCTGCACCCCATTCTTCAACTATTCTTTTAATTTCCTTTGCTAACTGTTCATTGTTTTCATGGTAGGCATCAATGATTGCCTGGATCTTCTTTACTAATTCAAACATTTTATTTTTCCCCTTTCATATTTTGATATGGATTTTCTAATTCTTCCAAACCTGCTTCTTTAAGTTTCAGGTTCATCTTGATATAAACTGCATTGATCTTTGCTTCATACAGTTTTCTTGTTCTTTCAATCTGTATGTCCTTTTCTTCCTTGGTGATCGATAGGATATGACTTCCTTTCCTTTTGGTTCTTATGGTCTTGATCCTTTTAATCACCTGGTTCTTTTCCTGATTCAGTTGAAGAACCTTGTCCAGTTGTTGTGTAATATAATCATTCAATATGCTTCACCACCAATCATGGTTTATCATAAGCAGAACAATATTTGTATTCCAATGTATCTGCCAAAGTGATGATCTGATCCAACCTATCAAGTGCAGCATTCTTCATGATTGTCTTTGTTTCCATCCTTGGAACTGTAATTGTTTTACCATCAGCATCCAGTTCTTCAACAAGGACTTCTTCCTGAATTGTTACTTCAACCAGGTCATTCATTATAGAATTAAATCCCCTGGACTTATATTCAGTGATCTGATCTTCAATCTGTTTTAAAATAGATCTGCTTTCTGAATATTTAGCATTTAATTTGCTTCCTGGATGATATTCTTTATTGCAGCAGATCAAGTCAAGCATTAAGGATGATCTTGATTGAATGAAATCATATTTCAAATTTAATAAATAGGAATTATAGTCATGTCTGTGTGATTCAACCATCCTATCAATAAGTTCTTTCCTTCCTTCACTATCCAGTAATTCATCCAATTTAACTTTCTGATAGTGCTTGATCTGTCTGTCTAAATACTTTCTTTCATTGTTCAAATAGTTCAATACATAATCTTTTAAGTTCAATTCTGTTCACCTTTCCTTTCTTCAAATTATTAAGTAATATTGTTTAAGTGTCTGTTTATAAGGGTTCTTTAATGATTTTGTTACTAACATGTCACTATCAAAGCTTCCAATCAGTCAAATCAAGTGTATATCCTAATGTTCTATACTTGGTTGATTCAATGTTACTTGCAATCATTTGATACTTGATTTTCTCTGAAACTGTTCTGTTTGTGCATTGGATCGTCTGCCTTAAACCATCTTCAAATCTGTATTCAGCAACCCTTTCAATTAGATGGCAGCATGGACAACATACATAATAAAATCCATTGTTATAAGCAAATGGTTTGACCTGCTGAAAATCAATAGTTCTTTGATCCAGGTACAGTGTTTTATACTTTCTACCACATAGAACATTGATTGCAATTACATGCTTCAAATTTGCTTCTGATGCAGCACCTAAAATGTTGTTAAGATCCAAAATCATTTTCCATTCACTCCTTTGATAAAAAATTGTAAGGTTTTGACATGTTTTATATAACTAATTCAGGTCAACATTTGTCAACATTAACACCTTGTTAGACTTCATATTTTCGTTATATACAAGCTTTCTTTTGTTTCTTGTGTATTTCTTCACCTGGTCACCCAAATGGCAAATTTGAATGACCAGGTAAGAAATGAAAGGAAGAAAAGAAAGTGAATCAATAAACATTTCAGGAAGCTGAATGCATATGACAAAGAAAGGGGGTTTTCACCTGCCTTTCATTTTATATTGTTTATTGATATATCCATTATACCAAGATAATTCTGAAAAATCTCACCAAAACACAACATATGGTTACTTACTGAAAAATAACCACTATATGTAGTGGTTATTCAGCTAATTATTATTCATTTATGATCTTTCTAACTCTGTCAATACTCAATCCAAATCTGTCAGCTATTTCATTGACCGACTTTGCAGAATTAAAGAATAAGTTCTTGATATATTGATTCCTGGTTTCATTGTCAGGAAATTCAGGCATCCTGTTTGGTATGTAAATATTGGTACATGGGAATGCTTCCATCATCTTTTGTGCAGCTTCTTCACCAATCACTTCCTTAACTTCATAAAATGGTATTGATGCCAATATTATTCACCCCCTTGCAGATAGAATTCAACTTCATCTTTCAACTTGATGGTTTCCCAACCAAGATATTTTCTTAATATGTTCATTGCATCAATCAATGCTTTGACTTCCGTATAATATGGGTTTTCAGAAAACTTCTTGTATTTATCTGATCTATGTTCTTCAATGAACTGATCCAATGTCACTTCATAAAATGGTTGTAATGAATTTATTGCATGATCCATGTCTGATCCTTCCTTTCATGCTTAATTTTTTCAACTTTAAAATAATGACTTAACATGGTATAATTCAGTTGATTGTGTTTTCAACCAGTGAAGCCATTGTGTAAATTAAATTTTATGCAGTGGCTTTTCTCTTTGTTTTAATCAAATGCATGCAATAATCAATGAAAAGGTCATACTGTGCAAAGTTTACAAATTCAACTGTGATCCCCAAATCAAATGATCTTAATACCTGATTGACTGCAACAATTTCTTCTGCTGTTGTCACCTTCATCAAATAGTTCACCATATTTTCCTGATCATCTTCAACCAAGATTGAAACTGTTGGTATTCCATCATCTGACATGAGCAGCATATCAATCACACTGTCAACTGTTACTGCTTCCATTACTTCACTTAACATCACTGTTCCTGCATCTTCATTGTTTATAAATTTTCTTATCATTATGTTTTCCACCTTTCAATTTCTGTTATTTTATATGTTTTCGTAAATTCACATTGAACCGTGAACCGTACCACGAACCGATTCAACCCCTTGATATAACTGGATTTCAGAACAACGGTTCAAGCAGTTCATGGTAATTCTCTATATTCTTTATTTTTAGAGTATATATTTAAGTAAATTAGATATTTATTATTATTTTTTTATAAACTACTTAATAAATTACATTCACATTGAACTGCTTGAACCGATAACTGCAACCCCTTATGTATCAAGGGGTTGCTTCGGTTCAAAGCTTATATGTTCGCCCTGAACCATCTTGAACCATCTTGAACCGTCTGAATACCCTGAATTTCTTTCCAAATGCTTTCTTATCCTTGACTTCAATGTTGAAGTTGTTGACCACAAACAGTGAAAAGCTGATCTGATTCAAAGGGGTAACATCATAGTGTTCACAAAGTTTCATGTATCTTTCATGTGCAGAAAATGTTGACCAGTCCACCAATCCACCATTATCAATCAATGCTGCAATGAACTGAATAGATAGATACTTATTAGCACCTACCTTGTCAATAGGATATTTGTTTGCCATTTTGATTTGTTCAATTTTTTCTGAACCAATTTGAATATCATTTAATTTTGCCATTTTCTTTTCTTCCTTTCTTCTTCTAAATTTTATTTGCTGCTTTCAAGAATGACATTGATGTCACCCTGGATCTTGTCAAGTAACCTTTGAATAATTGCTTGTAGGCACTTTTCATTCATCCTTTTTCACCTGCCTTTCATATTGCAAATTCGCTGAATGTATCTTGATTCAATAATCTTTGCATACTGACAGTTTCACACCCTGATAGATCAGGGAAATCATGTTGTAGTTTTCTTCTGCATCTTCCAACTGTTTCATATTGTGGAAGACCATATTCTTTGATTGATAAGAACAGATCCTTGAATCCAATCTTGTCAATATCAATTCCTTTGCTTCCAAGGATCTTCCTTGCTACCAGGTAGAACAAATAATTGTCACTGTTCCTGGAATGCTTGTCATTGATCAGGAAGAACTTGACCAATTCAATTGTAGTTGTGATTTCATCCATTGTTTCCACCAACCTTTCTATTCAGGGAATTCCAACTTCTTGACTTCTTTGGGTTCAGTTAGATCCATACCTTCATATTTTTCAAGGAATTCAAGAAGGGAACTTCTTCTGATCTTGATGCTGCCAAGCTTGATCACTGGGATCAGACCTGCATTGATCAGTTTATACACATAAGCAGGGTTAGTTTTAATTAGCTTGGATGCTTCTGTTACTGTATAAAGAATATCTTCCAACTATTTCACCCCTTCCATTTCATCACCATTTGGTGATAGGGAAGGTAAAAAAATTTGAATGTATTCTTCAATACTCAAAGACAGTACCTTCACAATTGCATTGCAATCTTCAATGTCAGGAATCATTTCACCTTTTAAAATCCTGCCAATCTTGTTCTGTGACCAACCAATGGTTTTTGTAAATTCATTTTGTGACTTGAATTTACTGTAAATTGTACCCCTTAATAACTGTGTGTTTATTTTCATTGTTTCACATCCTTTCTATCACCATTTGGTTACAAATACATTTTATCACCAATTTGAATATAAATCAACTACTTTTTGAATATTTTTATTGCATTTGGTGATAATATGATTTATAATGACATTGAAAGGTGGTGAATAAATGAAAAATGAATTATCATTATTTGCTCAAAGATTAAAGGATCTACGTTCAGAAGGAAATTACACATTAGAAGAATTTTCAAAGAAGTTGGATCTTCCTGCACAAACCATCAACAGATATGAATTGGATCAAAGAACACCAAAGATTGATACTGTGGATCAGATAGCAAGCAAGCTTAATGTGTCCAGTGATTACCTATTAGGAAAGACAGATTATAAGAATTGGGAAGAATTAGCTTCAAATATTACACAATTGGAATCTTTGGAAAGTTATATTTCTTCTTTGGGATATAAAATAGAACCTGCATATCAAGGTGCTGTTTCAGGATCTTCCCAAGAAGAATCAGAAAGACTTGCAATGGAAGCCGATTCAGATCCAAATTTTCCAACCTGGAAGGTAACAACCAAACAGGGTAATACCTTTATTGTTTCACTTGCTGAACACGAACAACTGACTAATAGAGTTAAGAACATGATTGAATATGAACTTCAAAACATTGAAACAAATGGTTATTTTATCAAGGAAGAAAAAAAGACCCCTGGTGCAGCGAACACCAAGGATCTTGATTGTAATCAATAATTTAGGTTGGAATGGTTACTGATGACAGTTCAATGAAAATAAAAACAGCCCCTTATGCAGCGAACATAAGAAGCTGTTAACATTTACCTATTGACCCAAAGGATCAATATAGTACCTACAAGCAATGGTATTATATCACAAATCCTTGGGATCTTAAAGAGTTTGTTTTTACTCAATTTTAAGAAAGGATGATGCTTTATGGCAGAAATAAACACAAGAAAACGTGGTGATAAATGGGAATACCGTTTTGAAGCTGCAAAGATAGATGGAAAAAGAAATCAAATATCCAAAGGTGGATTCAAGACCAAGAAAGAAGCATTGGAAGCAGGAACAAAAGCACTTTCTGAATATAACCATGCAGGGATGCACTTTGAACCAACTGAAATTTCCTTTGCTGATTATCTTGATTATTGGTTTGAAAATTATGTGAAGGTCAATTTGAAGTACAACACACAACTTGCTTATTTGAACATCATTGAAAATCACTTGAAACCTGAACTTGGAATGTATAAGTTGAAATCTTTAACACCAACAGTGATCCAGGAATTTGTGAATAAAAAGTTCATCTATGGTGGATATAAAAAATCACACCTGGTGAATATCACTGCAACATTATCAGGATCATTGAAGTATGCTGTTATCCCTGCAAAGCTAATCAAGGATAGTCCTGCAAATTACATTAAATATCCAAAATATGAGCATTCAAAAGCTGAAACAAATAGAACAGTCATATCAATCAATGACTTCACTACAATCACTGACAGGTTCAAGGGAACACCATATTATTATGCTTTAATGATAGGGTTTTACACTGGTTTAAGAATTGGTGAAGTTTATGGTTTAACTTGGGATAATATAGACTTTAAGAATAAGACCCTGACAGTTGAAAAGATTGCATATAAAAGAAATTATGGGGTTGATGTCAGAAAGGTCTTGAAAGAAAAGGGGAAGAAAGAAGAAAAGTCAGCATGGTATTTTGGAACACCTAAAACTGAAACTTCTAACCGTACAATCAAGATAGGTGATACCTTGGTGAATGAATTGAAACAATATAGAAAGTGGCAGATGGAACAAGAATTGTCCTATGGTGAATATTATACTAATCATTATTTGAAGGATGAAATGGATGAAAAGAACAACACCATCCAAAGGATCATTCCAATTGAAAAAAGTGTATCTTGTGCATTACCAATTGCCAACCTGGTTATGAGAAAAGAAAACGGTCAGTTTTCATCACCTGATTCATTCAAGTATGCTGCAAGGGTCATCCATCATGATTTGAATATCAAATTCAACTTCCATTCCCTAAGACATACCCATGCAACTATGCTGATTGAAAATGGGGCACATGTGAAGGATGTCCAAACAAGACTTGGTCATTCAGATATTGAAACCACTTTAAATGTTTACACTCATGCTACTGAAAAAATGGCAGAACATTCAGTTGATATATTTGAAAATGCTGTAAATGGTACTTTGTCCACCAAGTGATTTTTGGTGGACACCAGGTGGACAAAACCACCATTTGCAACTTTGAAAAACCCTTAAACCCTTGATTTTACTTGCTTAATAGCACAACAGTTTCTACATGCGCAGTATGCGGAAACATATCTACAGGTTGAACTGATTCAGTCTTGTATCCTAGTTCTTCTAGTATTTTTAAGTCTCTTGCTAAAGTACTAGGATCACAGGAAACATATACTACTCTTTTTGGTTTTGCTTTTCCTATTGCTTCTAGTAATTTTATATCGCATCCCTTTCTTGGAGGATCTACTACTATAACATCTGGATTTATTCCCTTTTCTATTAAATCAGGTATTATTTCTTCAGATTTACCCACAAAGAACTCTGCATTATCCACAGAATTTATGTTAGCATTTTCTTTTGCATTGTGGATAGCTTCTTTTATTATTTCTACTCCATAAACTTTTTTTGCTTTTTGTGAAAGGAATAATGTTATTGTTCCTGTACCGCAATATGCATCAAAAACTGTTTCTTTACCTGTAAGGGCAGCATATTCTAATGCTTTAGAATACAATACTTCTGTTTGGTTTGGATTAACTTGAAAAAATGAAAGAGGTGATATTTTAAATTTAAAGTTTCCTATATAATCCGTTATTATATCGTCTCCCCATAATGTTATACACTTTTCACCTAGTATTACATTAGTATCTTTTTCATTTATGTTTTGAATAACACTTTTTATTCCATCAGTATTATTTTTTATCATTTCTACAAATTCACTTATATATGGAATATCTTTTTTAGTTGTTACTAATACAACCATAACCTCATTAGTTTTAAACCCTCTACGAATCATTATATGTCTTATTAATCCTTTAGGATTAAATTTTCCATCTATTGTTGCAGGTATTATTTTGTACTTTTCTATCCAAGTTCTAGTTATTTCAGTAACCTTATCTGCTATCTTATCTTGAATTAAACAAGTATCTAAATCTATTATGTCATGACTTCTTGGTGCATAAAAGCCGATTGATAATTTTCCTTTTACCATTCCAACTGGTAGCTGAACTTTGTTCCTGTATCGTTCTGGAACATCCATTCCCAATGGATATGTTACAAGTTCTTTTGATAATCCACCAATTTTTGAAACACAATCCTTAACTCTTTCATATTTATAATCTAATTGTTTTTTATAACTTATATGTTGAAGTGAACATCCCCCACATTTTTTGTAATTTATGCATTTAGGCTCTACTCTATCTTCTGAAGCTTCTACTATTTCTAATAGCTTTCCATATGCAAAGCTCTTCTTAACCTTAACTATTAAGACTCTTACCTTTTCACCATATATAGCACCTTCTATAAATATTGGATATCCATCTATTTTAGCAATACCTTCGCCTTCATAGCCTACACCAACTATATCTAATATATATTCATTATTTTTTTCAACCAAAATAATCACCTCTTAAAATCTTATATAAAAATTTTAACTATTCTCTAAAGTTTCATCTTATAATATCATGAACTCACTATAGCCACAAGGGGATATACTTTTCTTCTTAAGTTTATACACTTATCAAAAATTTATATTACTTAAATCTATGTCAGACTGTTAACTACAAATTATTAATTGATATATAGCATACTTATTTTAGGGTAAAAAAAATGGCATCCTAAGATGCCCAAATTCAGAATTAGTTGCCATTTAATTCCATTTAATATTATTACAATATTCTTTTCATAATATACATTATAACTGAAATATTATCAATATAATTATTAACATTTTGTTAATTATCTAATATAACTATTTTTATATCTATAATTACACAATTTATTAACAAATTTATTGCCTTTTAGATTTTAATTGATAATTATTATCAATTTATTTGTGATTGATAAATTTATATGCCTTTTCGCCAACTGAATGAAAAAATTATAAAAAGTTATATCTACATGATAAACTTTTTATAATTTCCTAAAGAGTAAAAAAAGAAGCCTAAAGGCTTCTCTTTTATTCAACCACGCTTATCTTTAATAAGTTAGTAGTTCCTATTTCAGCTATTGGAACTCCAGCTGCTATTACAACTGTATCTCCTGACTTAACAAATCCATTAGCTTCTGCAACTCTAACTGATTCTTCCATCATTTGGTCAGTTGATTCCATTTGTCTTGAAACAACTGGATAAACTCCAAAGCATAATGCTAACTTTTTAGCCACTTTTTCATCTGGAGTTACAGCAACTATTGGACAATCTGGTCTACATTGAGATAATCTTCTTGCAGTTGCTCCACTTTGTGTTGATGAAATTATTGCTGAAGCTTTTAATTCATTTGCAGCATTTGCAGCTGCTCTTGAAATAACTCCTGCTATAGCTGGTATATGTTTCTTAGCTTTTGATGTAGCTATTTCGTAGTGTAATTGGCTTTCTGCTTCTATAGCTATTTTTGCCATAGTTTCTACAGCTTCTACTGGCCAATCTCCATTTGCTGATTCTCCTGATAACATTATAGCATCAGTTCCATCATAAATAGCATTAGCAACATCAGATACTTCTGCTCTTGTTGGTCTTGGATTTCTTATCATAGAATCTAACATTTGTGTAGCTGTTATAACTGGTTTTCCGATTATATTACACTTTTCAATTATCATTTTTTGAACTGCTGGTAGTTTTTCCATTGGAATTTCTACTCCTAGATCTCCTCTAGCTACCATTATTCCATCAGATGCTTCTAATATAGCATCTATATTGTCTACACCTTCTTGGTTTTCTATTTTTGAGAATATTTGAATATGTTCTCCACCATTTTCAACTAATATTTTTCTTATGGCTTCAACATCAGATGCTTTTCTTATAAATGAAGCTGCAACTAAATTAACTCCAATTTCACAACCAAATTTTAAATCAGCTATGTCTTTTTCTGTTAATGCTGGTAACTTAATTGAAACTCCTGGAACGTTAACTCCCTTATGTGTTCCTACAAATCCTGTATTCATAACTTTACAGTTAATCTTGTTTCCTTCAATTGATTCAACTTTTAGTCCAACTAAACCATCATCTATTAATATAATATTTCCTGGTTTAACATCATTAGCTAATCCTTCATATGTAACTGTACACTTAGTTGTATCTCCAATTACATCTCCACCTGCATATATTACAAAATCCTCACCTGATTTTAGTTCAACTTTTTTAGGCTCAAATTTTCCAGTTCTTATTTCTGGTCCCTTAGTATCTAGCATTATAGCTATTTCTTTATTGTATTTTTTAGCTAAGTCTTTAACTAAATTTATTCTTTCAGCATGTTCTGCATGATCTCCATGTGAGAAGTTGTGTCTTGATGCATTCATTCCTGCTTCTATTATTTTTGATAATATTTCTGGATTTTCACTAGCTGGTCCTATAGTACAAATCATCTTAGTTTTTCTCATGTAACAACACTCCTTTAATTTACGTATATAATTTTATTGTTGGCTTTAAAAATATTTATTTTATTGAGTAATAAATCAAAAATTTATGTCCTAAGATGAAATTTCGTTTGCTATTTTATATAATTTTTCATCAAATGTTCTATCTATTGCTAATGCTTCATCTATATCTTGATCGATTATCTCATTATTTTTTATTCCTATAACTCTTGAAGTTTTTCCTTCTAAAAGAACTTCAACAGCCTTAGCTCCCATTTTAGATGCTAACACTCTATCAGTTACTGTTGGACTACCACCTCTTTGAATATGTCCAAGTACTGTTGCTCTTGTTTCAATTCCTGTAACTTCTTCAACATACTTAGCTAATTCTTGAGCTCCACCTACACCTTCAGCTAGTAAAACTAAATTGTGTATTTTTCCTTTTTGTTTTCCTTCTAATATAACTTTGCAAAGTTCTTCTTTTGAGAATCCCTTTTCTGGAGTTATTATATATTCAGCTCCACCTGCAATACCTGTATATAAAGCTATATCTCCACAATCTCTTCCCATAACTTCAACTATTGATACTCTTTCATGAGAAGTTGATGTATCTCTAATTTTATCTATAGCATCTATTACTGTATTTAATGCAGTATCAAATCCTATTGTGAAATCAGTATAAGATAAATCATTATCTATTGTTCCTGGTAAGCCTACAGTCTTAACACCTAATTTTGACAAAAGCTTAGCTCCTGTAAATGAACCATCTCCACCAATTACTACTAATGCATCTACTCCATATGCTTTTAGTATTTTAGTAGCTTTAATTCTTACTTCTTCTTTTTTAAATTCCTTACATCTAGCAGTTCTTAGGATAGTTCCTCCTCTATGGATAATATCTGATACTGAAGATCTATCCATAGTAAATAATTCTCCATTAATTAAACCACTATATCCTCTTTGAACTCCCATTACTTCTATTCCATGATATAAAGCAGTTCTTACAACAGCTCTTATTGCTGCGTTCATTCCTGGAGCATCTCCACCACTAGTTAAAATAGCTATTTTTTTCATGCTGTTTCCTCCTTAACACCACCGGGACAAAGGTTGTCCCACTCTCTGTGGAATTATCCATTTTTTATTACTATAATAATTTTAATTATTGCACAAATTAGTTTAATTTCTTTACTACTTTTTACTACCTTATTTATTTTACTTGCTACTTAAAGTTTATGCAACTAAAATAAATGCAATATTGTGATTTTTATCGACTTTTTTATACTTTCTTATTTATATTATAACCTAAATAAATATAATTTATAGACTATATAATAATTTTTCTTATTTTTTAATTATAATTCTTTATTTTTCAAATTTATTAAATATATATTGTGTTTTAGTAAAATTAAGAAAAATAATTCAAAAAAGGAAGATGATTTTATTCAAGCTTCCTTTTGAATAGTTTACTCTATAATTTTAACATTTTCTTCGCCAATAGTTTCCTTTAAGTAAATTATCGCTTCAGATTCTAAGTTTATCCATATATCCTTCGGCGCTCTGTAATTTTTTCTATCACTAACAGTAAAAATAAATACAGTAGTGTCACCCTTATACTCTGAAGGCATTCTTTTTAATTCTTTCATTAATTCTCTGCCCTCATCAATATTATTTACTCTAATATAAACTTTTGCTGTGTTTATTTTCTCCAAAGGTTCTATGCTTTCACATATAAGCTTTGGTAGCTCATCTTCCTTTATACTTACTCTTCCCTTTATAACAACTAAGCTATCTTCCTTAATAAATTCTCTAATTTTATCTAATGTCTTAGGAAATACTATGACTTCTATTACTCCTGTTAAATCTTCCATTTTTAAAAATGCCATCATAGTATTATTTCTTGTTATCTTTTGATTGGCTTCTGCTATTATGCCCCCAAGTATTACTCTTTCTTCATCCCTTATTATATCTTCTGGTAAATCGCTTGCATTATAACTTTCTTTTATTATTTCATACGACTTATAAATTTTCTGTATAGTAGTACTAGTTTGAACCTTTAGGCTATCTGCATATTCATCTAAAGGATGACCTGAAAGATATAATCCTGTCATTTCCTTTTCCATTGCTAAAAGATTTTTCTTTGCAAATTCCTTAATATTTGGATAATTAATCTCAGGCACTTCAATTTCTTCCTCTAATCCAAATAAACTCATTTGTCCATCTATATTTCTCTTCTTTTCATTGCTGACTCCATCCATTAATTTTTCATATACAGCTAAGAGCTTAGATCTAAAAACTTCAAAGCAATCAAGTGCTCCTGATTTTATTAGGCTTTCTATTGCTCTTTTATTTATAGATGACAAATCTATTTTATTTATAAAATCCATTAATGATTCAAAATCACCTTTTTTATTTCTGGCTGCTACAATATTTTCTACAACATTATAACCAACATTTTTTATTGCTGCCAATCCAAATATAATTTTATCACCTTCAACAGTAAATTTAGAATAACTTTTATTTATATCTGGTGATAATACTTGTATTCCTAAACCCTCTGCAAAATTTATGTAATATGCTACTTTTTCACTTATTCCCATAACAGAATTAAGCATTGCTGCTATAGTTTCTACAGGATAATATTTCATTAAATATGCCGTTTGATAACTTATTACAGCATATGCTGCTGCATGGGACTTATTAAAAGCATAGGAGGCAAATTCCATCATCTGATCAAAAATTTTATTTGCAGCTTCTTCAGAAATGCCATTTCTTAAACAACCTGGAACCTCTATAGTTCCATCTTCATTTACAATACCGTAAATAAAATTCCTTCTTTCCTCTTCCATAACTTTATGCTTTTTCTTAGACATAGCTCTTCTAACAAGGTCACTTCTTCCTAATGAGTATCCAGCTAGTTTCATAACTATTTGCATAACTTGTTCTTGATATACTATAACACCATAAGTAACGTCTAATATATCTTCAAGCTCTGGGGTAATATATTTCACTTTATCTGGATTTTGCTTTCCTTCTATATATTTAGGAATTTCAGCCATCGGACCTGGTCTATATAAAGAATTACCTGCTATAATATCTTCTAATGAGTCTGGCTTTAGTTCCTTCATAAATGATGTCATACCCGGAGATTCAAATTGGAAAATACCCGCTGTCTTTCCATCTCCAAACATTTTATAAACTTCCTTATCCTCAAAGTTTATCTTATTTAAGTCTAACTCTATATTCCTATTTTTTTTTATCATTTTAACTGCATCGTTTATTACTGTTAAGGTCCTTAGACCTAAAAAATCCATTTTTAAAAGACCTAATTCTTCTAAAGTGGTCATATCAAATTGTGCTACTATAGAATCTTCGTTTTTTTGAAGTGGAACATATTCAACTAAAGGCTTAGATGATATAACTACTCCAGCTGCATGAGTTGATGAATGTCTAGGTAATCCTTCTAAACTCTTACTGACATCTATTAAGGACTTTACTCTTTCTTCATTATTATATGCTGCTTTAAGCTCTGGGTTTATATCTAGAGCTTTATCTATGGTTATTCCAAGCATAGTAGGAATCATTTTAGCAATTCTATCTACCTCTGCATAAGAATAATTCATAGCTCTTCCAACATCTCTTATACAAGCTCTTGGTGCCATAGTTCCGAAGGTTATTATTTGTGAAACATTGTCTATTCCATATTTTTCAACAACATAATCAATAACTTCTTGTCTTCTTTCGTAACAAAAATCCGAATCTATCTACTTCTACCCTCTCTTTCGAGATACTTTAACACTACATAGTAGTGGGTATAGACTATATCTTCTCCCACCGACCTTAACGGTTTGGGATGCCCCGCTTCGCCATAATTATATTATAGCTACGTCCCTTTGGACTAGTCGTTGAACGTTCCTCTCTTCAAGGCTTCGCTGCTAATTACCCAATCTACTAATTTTTCAACATTCACGCTTAGACATTTCTCATTCTTACGTTTTAGTATTAGTAGCTCTAAGGGCTTTCTAGCAATTCAAGGCTCTTTAATCACCATATTTCTATAGTGAACGACTAAAATTCTGTAATAAGGTTTGATATCTTTCATACTTTCTATCAAGATATATAGTTGAATTTGAATAAATAAACTCTAAAGCATCTAAGACTTTTAAGCGCCCACCGAAACTAATATAGTAGGTATTTTTATCATCATTCCTTCTTTTATATAAAACTTTTTTATATTCATAAGTACAATTGTTATTTAGCGTACTTATCATTTTATATAAAAACTCCTTAGTTCCGCATACTTTCATATTTATAGAATTTTTACTTAACACTATTGAACCATCGCCATCAAAATATCCCCTAATAAAATGCCTTATTAGATTATCTGGAACCTGCTCATTACTTGGAAATTCTAAAATTAGGCTCTTATTATATTTGACTCCATTTTTAATAAGTCCATCTACAACCCTTTTAGATTTTAACATTACACGTGAATATAAATTTTCTGAATACCCAGTGCCTTTATAGGTTTTAGGTTGAAAATTACCATTTATCGCCTTAATAAATTTATATAAATGATCAATATCTTTATTACTTAATGTAATGCCTAGGTTATTGCCCGTTGTAATGTATCCATCTGCATAAACAAATCCTAGCCAATATGCTTTTTCTTCATTATCTATATAATCAAAAAATGATTCATCATATTGTTTTTGTTTATGACTTTCTGATAAATTCCGTGTTTGAATTCCCCATCTTTTTAGAGCATCATATACCCCACATAAGCTACAACCTAATTCCTTGGCTATCTTCTTACATGGAAATTGTTTTTTTAAATACATGTTAGTAATTTGTTCTTTATACATATCTAATTCAAATCTTTTCAACTAATATCACCTTATTACCACTTAATCTGGCATGCTTACTCTTTCAGGATTCAAAAATCTTTCAAAAAGTAAGTTGTATTTTATTGGATCTATTTTTGTTATTCCTAACGTATATGCTACTATTGAACCTGCTGCCGATCCACGCCCAGGCCCTGTTGGGATTCCTCTTTCATTAGAGAATCTTATGAAATCCCAGGTAATTAGGAAATAATCTACATATCCCATTTGTTTTATTACTGATAGTTCATATTCTAATCTCTCAATATATCCACAGGCTTCTTCATTTTCTTTGTAATAATCCACAACTTCTTCCACACTTAGTGACTTACCCACAACTTCTTTAAAAACTTCATATCTTTCAATTAAACCAGAATAACAAATATTTTTTAAATATTCATATGGCTCAATGCCTTCTGGAACTGGAAACTTAGGAAGCTTTGATACATGAAATTCATAATCAAAGTTACATTCTTCTGCAATTTTAGTTGTATTTTCTAAAGCCTCTGGAATATATGAAAACATATCCCACATTTCATCTGGGGATTTTAAGTAAAATTGATCTGAAGGATACCTTCTTCTATTTGGATCATCGATAGTTTTTGCAGTTTGAATACACATAAGCACATCGTGTGACTCTGAATCAGTTTGATTTATATAATGAACATCATTAGTTGCTACTAAAGGAATTCCTGTTTCCTTTGATAATTTAATATTTGCTTCTGTAACCTTTCTTTGTTCATCCATACCATGATTTTGTATCTCTAGGTAAAAACCATCTTCAAAAATATCCTTATATAGAAGTGCTATTTCTTTAGCTTTTTCATAATTATCCTTAAGATGCCAAGATTGCACTTCCCCACCCAAACAGGCACTTAATGCAATAAGCCCTTTACTATGAGCTCTTAAGAAATCATGATCCACCCTTGGTTTATAATAGAATCCTCTTATGGATGCTTGTGACACAATTTCCATAAGATTTTTATATCCCTCTTCATTTTTTACTAATAAAACTAAGTGATGAGTACTATTTTCCTTATCATTTATTTTAATGTCCATTGACTTTGCTGCTACATATATTTCACAACCAAGTATTGGCTTAATTCCTTGCTCAACTGCCTCTTTATAAAAGGCAACGCACCCATACATAACTCCATGATCTGTAATAGCAATACTGTCCATACCTAGCTCTTTAGCTTTATTAATTATTTTACTAACTTTTCCTGAACCATCAAGTAAACTATATTCTGTGTGGAGATGTAGATGTGTAAATTTTTTACTCATATAAAACATCCTCCTTTCAATTGACAATTAACTATGAACTGTTAACTGTACTAATAGGTTCCTGATCTAACTTCCTCTGCTATTTTTTCAATTTTTCTTAATCTATGATTGACACCAGATTTTCCTACTGGAGGATCTAGCATTTCTCCTAGCTCCTTTAATGATTCGTCTGGATAGCTTAGTCGAAGTTCTGCTATTTCTCTTAAATTTTTAGGTAACCTTTGAAGACCTATTTCTCTTTGTATTAATTTTATGCTTTCAACTTGCCTTACTGCTGCATTAACTGTTTTACTTAAATTAGCTGTTTCGCAATTTACAAGCCTATTTACATTATTTCTCATTTCCTTCATTATTCTTATATTTTCTAACTCCAATAATGAGGTATGCGCTCCTATTATTCCTAAAAGATTTGAAATCTGTTCACCTTCTTTTAAATAAATAATATGGCTATTTTTTCTTTGTATTACTTTTGAATTTAGTCCAAAAGTATTTATTAAAACTGATAAGTCTTTAGCATAATCTTCGCTATGAGTAACAAATTCTAGATGATAAGTTTTTTCTGGATTACTTATGCTACCACCACCTATAAAAGCTCCTCTTATATATGCTCTTTTTAACTCTTCTGTTTTAACCATATTCTCATCTATTCTATAATCTAAAGTTAATACCCCTTCTATTTCTGTAAGTATACCAGTTTCTCTTAAAAGATCTCTTACCCCCATAGACTCTTCTATAAGTACCATATATATATTGTTTTTCTTTAATGAGTTACTTTTTTTAACCATTAACTTTGAATGTATGTTAAAGTGCTCTTTAAGCAAACTAAATATATGCCTTGCAGATGCTGGATTTTCAGTGGTAATCCTAAATGCTAACCCTAATCCACTAAAGGATATTGTCCCACTTACTTTCATTATTGCTGATATTTCAGCTAATGCATCTTCTTTCGTTAATTCAGAATATCTGCAAATTTCTCCTTTTACCTTTGATGAAAATGACATATGGCCTATTTCTCCTTATTATCTATTCTTATCATGTAATTATATCATAAATATAACAAAAATTTATATGTAAATTATAGTCGTTTAATTTGTTATATAAGTTTTAATAAATATTCTACACTAAAATAAAACTATTAACTTTTAATATTATAACATCATAATTATATATAGTTTTAATCGAAACATATATATAATACATTCACTATATATTCTTAACTTATTTAATTTAAATATATATTATAAAAAATATTAATTTATGTTTTATATAGACAATACTATAGCTAAATTTTCTCCTTCTACTTTTATTCTTATATCACCTTTATATTTTTTAACTATTTTTCTAACATTATATAAACCATAACCTCTTCCTTTTCCTTTACTTGAAAAACCTTTTTTAAAGAAATCTTCTACATCAAAATTACTTATTTTCTCTGGTTCAATATTATTTGAAACCTCTATTAAAATTCTTTCATATTTATAAATTTTTATATTAATTTCTTTCTTATCCGAATTTTTAGTAGCTTCAATTGCATTATTTAATAAATTACTTAATATTATAGTTATTTCAGAATCATCTAAACAAGAGTCCTCTATATTGCTATTTATAGAATAATTAAGTTTTATTCCAAACTGCTCACATTCAACTAGCTTACTATATAAAATAGATTTTACTATTGTACTTTCTATTTCTAATATAGAATTCAATATATTTTTATGATCTAATTCACCAAGATATTTGCTTGCTCTTTCTTTAAGTTCTGGAATATCCTTTGCTACAAATATTATTGAATACAGCATATTCATATGATTTTTATATTCATGCTCATTTGCTCTTATATTTTCTATTATATCGTCTAATAATGGATTGTAAGCGTTTTTAACTTCTATACTCTTATCCTTTAATATATTTTTATGTAAGGTTCTATAAAAACTAATATTTAAAAATATATTAATAAATATAAGTAAAATTATTTCTATAACTATTAAATTCGAAAATTTACCGCTATCATAAATAACCTTTAATATCATGAAAAACATAAATATATTTAAAAATATATTTGATATTAATAGGTTGTCCCTTATATCATCCTCAAAATCCAAGCTTTTTTTCTTAATATAACTTTTTGAAAAAATCATAATTGAGACTATACTAACAACAAACAATCCCATATGTAAAAAAACTAATTCTTTTGTTTTTCTAGTTATTAAATATACAATTGTAACTGATATATTTTGAAGTATAAAGGTTACTACAACACAAATTACTATTTCTATTAATACAAGATTATTATCCTTCTTATCTATAAATGCTATTGCAAAAATTTCAAATAACAATAGTATTAAATAAATCAATATTCCATTTATACTTTTAAAGTTATAAAATAATATACTACATATAGCTATTACAGCTGAGTATCTAAATAAGTTTTTATTATTACTTTTATTAAATAAGGTATTATACAAAAGTACTACTAGCATCATTTCAATAAATATCATTAATATATCCATACCACACAATCCTCTATACTATTTTATTTTTATAAATTACTACTTCTAATTATATAGAATATTTTAGCAAATAATTATATATTTTTCCATATAACTCAATTATATTGCATTTTTTATAACATTATAAAAAGAACTAAGAGGATTTTTTAATCATCTTAGTTCTTTTTACTATTAATTTTATTCTTTTTATCTCTTTCTTTTATCCTTTGTGATACATACATATATTCTATGATTTTCTTTCTATCATATAATAGCTTTTTCTCCATTATAGTATCTACTAAAACTTCTGCTAAATATTCTGAATCATGTTTAACATATCCCTTTTGGATCTTTGCAAGAGACGCTTCAACAACATCTACACCTAATCCCCTTACTTCTTTTATATCTAATTCTACTAATTCAGAACCATCCAATGAATATTTTTCTTTAATATCCTCAGGAATATCTCCTCTATTTGCAACTACATAATCTACAATGCCTCTACCACCATATTTTTTTAATATTTTTATATGGTCCGAAACTTTAAACCCGTGGGTTTCTCCAGGTTGAGTCATGATATTAGATATATATATCTTTATTGCATCACTTTTTCTTATACTTTCTGCAATGTCCTTCACTAGTAAGTTGGGAACTATGCTTGTATAAAGACTTCCCGGACCTAATACTATAGCATCAGCTTCTTCTATTGCTTTTATAGCATCTTCTAAAGGTTTAGCCTCTTTGGGCTCTATCATAAGTTTTTTAATTCTGGAATTTTGTTTTAATACTTCTTCTGGAATTTGGGACTCACCTTCTACCTTATTTCCATTTTCAAGTTCAGCAATAAGTTTCATATCTTCTAATGTAACTGGTAATACTTTACCTGTTACTGCTAAAACTGAACTCATTTTTTGAACTGCATCTTCAAAATTATCGCTTACGCCATCCATAGCAGCTAGAAATAAATTACCAAAATTTTGGTTCTTAAGTCTTCCATCTGGAAATCTGTATTGAAGTAATTCCTCCATCAATGGCTCAGTATCTGCAAGAGCTAATATACAGTTTCTTATATCACCAGGTGGAAGCATTCCTAAATCCTCTCTTAAAGCCCCAGATCCTCCTCCATCATCAGCAACTGTAACAATTGCCGTTATATTAGAGGTGTAATATTTTAATCCCCTTAACATAGTAGATAACCCTGTTCCTCCACCTACTACTACTATTTTAGGACCCTTTACTAATAATCTTTTTTCATATATAAGATTTTCCATTTTCCTACTATCTAGAGATAAATGTATATATCCCTTATTTGTCAATGCTATTATTGATTTCATACTTTCTACAATAGATATATAAATTACAAATATTCCTGTAATATTTAAGAAGATATAAAATATTTTATAATAAAAATCATATACCCTTCGTACTGCAAGTTCAGTAAATCCAAAAGCAATTAATAAAATCCCAAATATTCCAAAGAAAAGCCATCTTTTAATTCTAACCCCCGGCTTTAGCCAATCTTTAATACTCATAGTTTTTTAGCTCCTTGATGTACATCCTCTACAATATCTCTATGTTCAACAGAAACATTATAGTTTCTTGCTAATAACTTGTTATATATTTCATTAGCTATTGCTACTGATCTATGTCTTCCTCCAGTACATCCTACTGATATTATAAGTTGTCTTTTTCCTTCTCTTTTATAGTTAGGTATAAGAAAATCTAACATATCCTCTGCTCTTTTTACAAAGCCTTTAGTTTCTTCTTGATCAAGTACATATTTTCTAACAGGCTCATCACTTCCTGAAAATGGTTTAAGCTCTGGTATATAGAATGGATTTGGAATAAATCTAACATCAAACACTAAATCTGAATCAACTGGAATTCCATATTTAAATCCAAAACTTAAAACCGTTATAGATAATTGTTTTTCAGGTTGCTTCATATCTCCATAATTTTTATTCATTTCTTCTCTTAAATCTCTAATTGCATATTTTGATGTATCTATTATTATATCCGCTCTATCTTTAACCTCTCTTAACCTATTTCTTTCTTCATTAATTCCAGTAATAACTCTACTTCCTGGCGCTAATGGATGACTTCTTCTTGATTCTTTAAATCTCTTAACTAAAATTTCATCTGACGCATCTAAAAACAATATTTCATACTTAAAATCTTGCTTTTTTAAGTAGTTTAGGCTTTCAAATAAATCATCAAAGAAAATTCCGCCTCTTATATCTATGACTAATGCGACTTTATCTATTTTACCTTGACTTTGAACACAGGCTTCTGCAAACTTTGGTATTAATTTTGGTGGAAGGTTATCTACACAAAAATATCCCATATCTTCAAGGCTTCTTGTTGCTTCGGTTTTTCCTGCTCCTGATAGTCCTGTAACTATTATAAATCTCATAATTATGCCTCCCTTTATTTAGAAGATTATTTAATTAAATTATATCATATTAAAGCTATTTTTATAACTTTAATAAATCTTCCACTATTATTTATGTTTTTTAATACAAAGTAAAAATAGAGAAAAGTTTATACTCCTCTCTATTTTTAACTATTTTTTATCTCGTTCTTCTATAGCATTATTTAACAATTTGCAAAACTCAATATTTTGTTCTTGTGTGCCTATAGTTACTCTTATCCAACTAGGCATACCTAATAGATATCCTGGTCTTATTATATATCCATGTCTTAGTAAATATTCATGTATTGGTTTATCGTCACCTTTAACATTAACCATTATGAAATTTGCTTGAGACTTTATATAATTTAATTCCATTTCACTAAATTGTTTTTCTAGGTATTCTCTTTGTTTTTTATTAAACAATTTAACCTTATTTATAAAATCTTCATCCTCTAATGCAGCAACAGCTGCTTTTTGAGCAAATAAATTAACATCAAAAGCATTTATAACTCTATTCATATAATCTACTATTTCTTCACTAGCAATACCATATCCAAATCTTAACGCAGCTAGGCCATAAGCCTTTGAGAATGTTCTTAGTATTATCATATTTGGATATGATTTTAATAATTCTAATGAGTTTGGATAATCTTCTGAAGTAACATATTCATAATAAGCTTCATCCATTACTATAACTATATTTTTAGGTATTTTACATAATACTTTATTTAGTTCATCTGCCGTAAATATATCTCCTGTAGGGTTATTAGGGTTACAAAACCATATTATTTTTGTTTTATCTGTTATTGCATTTATCATCATTTCTAAATCTAGTCGATTATTTTTTAAGGAGATTTTTACTGGCTTTGCCCCCATAAGTACAGTATTACTATCATACCTTGGAAAAGTAATCTCTGGCATAATACTTTCATCATCTTTATCTAGGAATACTTCACATATTACATTTATTAATGAATCTGAACCAGCCCCACAAAATATCATATCTCTATTTATTTTAAGTTTATCACTTAAAGCTTTTTTAAAATCATATGAAGCTGAATCTGGATACATATTCATTTCATTTACCAACTCAAGCATTAACTTTTTAACCTTATTTGAAGTCCCTAGTGGATTTTCATTAGATGCAAGTTTAACAACCTCATCTATTCCAAATTCCCTCTTAACCTCATCTATAGGTTTTCCTGCTACATACTTTTCTAACTTTTTAACTTCTTCTCTCACTTTACATTCCATTTTACTTTTAATGCCCCCTTGTTATTTATTGATATAATTATATATTTTTTATAACAAGGATTCTATACTTTAAAGTTTATCTTTCAAATAAATTTCCTATAGTTCCAAGAACACTTCCTTGATCAACTTGCTTTCCCATATTTTGTGGTGCTGCTGAATAAACCCTAGATGCTAGTTTACTAAATGGTAAGCTTTGAATCCAAACATCTCCAGGGCCTGTTAATGTAGCAAAAAATAACCCTTCGCCACCAAATACAGCATTTTTAAATCCACCTACAAACTGTATGTCATAATTTACATTTTGAGTCATTGCAACTAAACATCCTGTATCAAGCTTTATTGTTTCTCCTGGCATTAATGTTCTTTTTATAATAGTTCCTCCTGCATGAATAAAGGCTAAACCGTCACCTTCTAACTTCTGTAATATAAAACCTTCTCCACCAAAAAATCCAGCTCCAAGCTTTTTAGTAAATGCTATACCTACACTTATTCCCTTTGCACAACATAAAAAAGAATCCTTCTGACAAATTAATCTTCCACCTAAGTTTCTTAAATCTATAGGTATTATTTTTCCTGGATAAGGTGCTGCAAAAGCTACCTTTTGTTTCATAACTCCCGAATTAGTAAAAGCTGTCATAAATAAACTTTCACCTGTAATAACTCTTTTTGCTGCTCCTCCAAGTTTACCTAAAAATCCTCCCTGAGATTTTTCACTTCCATCTCCGAAAATAGTCTCCATCGTTATACTGTTATCCATCATCATCATTGCTCCAGCTTCAGCAACTACAGTTTCTCTTGGATCTAATTCAATTTCTACATATTGCATTTCTTTTCCTAAGATTTCATAATCTATTTCGTGAACCATTATTTCTACCTTCCTTTTTATAAACTTATAAAATATATTATTAATTATTTTCTTTTATTAGAATTATATTTATATAATTATTATAACATAATGAGGATTAGCTATTAAGCCTTGATATTAGTAATTAATTATTATTGTGAAATCTTACCATATCTATCATTACAAGTAATCCTATAAAAAAATTCGTATAACTTTCATCTAAAACTTCTAAGGAATATCTATCACGCCCCAAAGTTAATTCCTTATCTATCTTTCCTATCTCCATACCATCTTTCTTTATTATATAGTGTCTTCCAAGCATGCTACTTGATTCCATACTCATTATTCCTAAAGACCCTGTTATATTATATTCTGGAACCATGAATTCTTTCTTAATTGTTGCAATTTCCCTCATGTTATAATCATAAGCTATATACTTATGTGCACCTAATCTTATTTGTTGTCTCATATATAGTACTTTATTTCTATTAGAATCATAAATACTAATATTTTTCCCTATATCAAACTTATCCGCTTCTGCTATAAATACTACATTGTCATTTTCATCTAGCACATCAAATTTAGCTCCAATGGCAAATAATCTTTCTTTAATATAAAACCTTCTCATAAACTTCTCCTTTATAAAATATTTTTTAACTCTAAATATAGTATATTATACCACTTAATAATTGTCAATAAAACTTCTAAAATTTATTTCGACAATTATTTATTTTACAAAACAAACTCTCTAGAGCTCACAGCTGTTGAAATAATTCAGATATATTGAATTAAGAAATTGTTAACTGTGAATTACACTGTGATCTAAATAAATTTCTTATCAATTTGTTGTAAAAGAAAAAAGGAAATTCAGCTATGACTGAATTTCCTCATAAATTGTTAATTATCAATTGATTTAATCTTCACCTATTATTCTAACTTCTGGATGTAAATCAACATTAAATTGTCTTTTAACTTCACTTTGAATATATTCTATTAAATCTAAAATCTCTTTAGCCGTAGCATTATTTTTATTTATAACAAATCCTGAATGCTTTTCAGAAACTGCCGCTCCACCTAGACTATATCCTTTTAAACCTGCATCTTGTATTAATTTTCCTGCGAAATACCCTTCTGGTCTTTTAAATGTACTTCCCGCTGAAGGATATTCTAAAGGTTGTTTTGATTCTCTTTTACAAGTTAAATCATCAACTGTATCCTTAATTTTATTTACATCCCCAACTTGTAACTTAAATTTTGATGATAAAACAATATAATTTTTCTTCATAACAATCGATGATCTATATCCTAACTCTAAATCATCTTTTGATAGTCTTATTAGTTGCCCATCGCTATCAATAACTTCCGCACTATCTATCACATTAGAAATTTCACCATTATATGCACCTGCATTCATAAACACGGCTCCCCCTACAGTTCCAGGAATACCGCATGCAAACTCAAATCCAGTTAAGGAATTTTTTAAGGCTGCATTAGATACATCTTTTAACATAGCTCCACATTCTGCTTCTACTATATCTTCATAAACCTTTATGCCATTTACATTCTTTAACTTAATAACAACGCCTCTTACTCCGCCATCTTTTACTAATAAGTTAGATCCATTTCCAACTACGTAGAAAGGTATGTTCTTTTTTTTACAAATTTTTATTGTTCTTAGCACTTGCTCTTTATCTTCTGGAATCAAAAGGATGTCTGCAGGCCCACCTACTCTAAAATGAACATAGTCTTTCATTTCTGCATCAAGAATAATATTTTCGCTTTTGTAAAATTCTTCGAATAAGTTCTTAAACTCTTTATATTGATTCATACCTAACTCCTTATATATACGTAGTAATATCTTTACATAGTATAAATTAAAAATCTTGAATAAACAACCCATCAGAAGCATATTTATATATATTACTTAATTTGTAACCATTTTGTTACTACTTTTCCTTTATGCTAAAGTAATCTCTTATACTTTGAGCTGCTTTTTTATCAATACTAGGTGTTTCTAGCAATTCATCTAGTGTTGCATTTTTAATATTTTCAACACTTCCAAACTTCATTAAAAGATTTCTTCTTCTTTTCTCTCCTATATTAGGTATATCTTCTAATATAGAGTGTAAAGTTCGTTTATCTCTTAATGTTCTATGATATGTAATAGCAAATCTATGAACCTCATCTTGTATTCTTCTAATCATCTGCATTAGATTTGAACTTCTATTTATTATAAGCTCCTTATTATTATATATAATTCCCCTAGTTTGGTGTTTATCATCTTTTACTAATCCACAAACTGGAATGCTTATATTTAATTTATCTAACACCTCTAATGCTATGTTAACTTGGCCCTTACCTCCATCCATCATTATTAGGTCTGGGAAATTAGAAAATTTACCGCTTGAAAAATTTAAATTTCTTTCTTGAATTCTCTTTATTTCATCAAGTCCATGAGAAAATCTTCTTTCTAATATTTCTCTCATACTATCATAGTCATTAGCACCTTTTACTGATTTAATTTTAAATCTTCTATAATCACTATTTTTTGATCTTCCTTCTTCAAAAACAACCATTGTTCCAACTGAATCTACTCCTTGTATATTTGAAATATCATATGATTCAATTCTAAATGGAGCTTCATCTAAGTCTAATAAGTCTCTTAATTCTTCTAATGTTATCCTATTAATTTCTTTTTCTTTAAGGAATTTATATTTAAATTGCTCTAATGTTATTTTCGCATTATTTTTTACCATCTCAAGCATATCCTTTTTTTGACCTTTTTGAGGTACTTTAACCCATGCCTTAGCTCCTCTTTTTATTGTTAAAAATTCCTCTATAAGTTCTGAATCCTCTATATCTTGCAGATATATTGTTTTCGGAATTTTTGCTGTTCCACCATAAAAAGACGTTATAAAGTCTTCTAAGACTTCACCAACCTTGTCATCTGCTGTATTTTCAAAAATAAAATGTTCACGTCCTGTCACTTTTCCATCACGTGAAAAGAATATTTGAATACAACTATCCTTTTCATCTTGATATATATTTATAAAATCTTCATCTCCCTCCATAGTCTTGAATATCTTTTGTTTTTCTACTATTGCATCAATTGCTAAAAGCTTATCTCTATATCTAGCAGCTTTTTCAAATTCAAGATTCATAGAAGCTTCTTCCATACTCTTCTTTAAAGAATTTTTTATTGTTTTATCTTTACCATTAAGTATATCCATAATCTCATTAATCATTTTACCATATTCTTCTTTTGTTATATATCCTGCACAAGGCGCTACACATTTTTTAATATGGTAATTTAAACAAGGTCTTACTTTCTGTCCATTTTCATTTATTATTAATTTACAGGTTCTTATTGGAAAAATTTTATTAATTAATGTTATTGTCTCATAAACTGCTGTCCCATTTGTATATGGTCCAAAATACTTTGCTCCATCCTTGGCATATTTTCTAGTTACGAACACTCTTGGATAGTCATCATTTGTTGTTATCTTTATAAACGGATAAAACTTATCATCCTTTAAAGCTATGTTATATCTTGGACTATGCTTTTTTATTAAGTTACACTCTAAAATTAAAGCTTCCATTTCAGAATCCGTAACTATATACTCAAACTCTGAAATATTCTTCACCATTACTTTTACTTTTTCAGAATGGTTTTTAGAGTTTTGAAAATAACTCCTAACTCTATTTTTTAGTATTTTAGCTTTTCCTACATAAATAATTTCGCCAAGAGAATTTTTCATTATATAAACACCAGGCTTTTCTGGCAAATTCTTTAGGTGATACTCAAAATCAAACATTAAAGTCCTCCTTCAATTAGGTTCTTTGTAATATAAATTTTATCACTATATAGATAATGAGACAAAAGGAAGTTAATTACAAATTTAATAAATTGCACAGCAAATCAATTGACAATTAAATATTAACAATTAAGGAAGAAAGTCCTATGGGACTTTCAAATAAAAAGCGCTTTGCACTTATATTTTAGGTTTTTCGTAGCAAAACATCCTTAATTG